>JBAXKR010000001.1:0-23087 GCA_037135235.1 bacterium
GTGTATAATATTATGTAATAATTTTAGCAAACCTATTTATGTCAAAAGACAAAATGAATCATCCTAAAATAGTAGGGATTCGAAGACAAAGAACATTCTGCATTATCAAGCCAGATGCAGTAATGAGAGGATTATCAGGAGAGATAATCAAAAGAATTGAGAAAGTAGGTTTAAAAATTGTTGCAATTAAAATGGTTAAAGCAACAAAAGAAATGATAGTTAATCATTATCCTATGAATGATCAAGCTTGGGTTGACAGACTTGGAGATAAGGGTTTATCTACATTTACAGATCTTGAATTAGATGCTGCTGAGTTTTTAGGTACAGCAGATAGATCTAAAGTTGGGAAAACTGTAACTGAAGCATTAGTTAAATACATGACTAGTGGACCAGTAATTTGTATGATTGTTGAAGGAATCCAAGCTATTGATATGGTAAGAAAACTTGCAGGTAGTACACTTCCATTTAAGGCAGAAATGGGAACTATTAGAGGTGATTACTCAGTTGACAGTCCAGCTGTAGCAAATGTTGAAGGAAGATCTATTCATAATCTATTCCATGCATCTGAAAATCCTAAAGAAGCTGCAAATGAGATTAAATTATGGTTTAAGGATAGTGAAATAGAATCATACGAATTAAGTGCTGATGGAGTTATGTACTCTAGTGAGATGTACGGAAAATAACTAAAATAGTTCTAAAATTAATATTATCAATTTCTTGTGAGTTAATATTATAGTTGCTATTATTTACTATTATTTTATTTCATATTTATATGGAAACAAATTCCCAAACAGTAAGTGCTTCACCTATCTCTAATACAAGCCAAGTTCAAGGACAAAATCCAGTTCAAGTAAAGAAGAAAAGTAATGCTTTGCTTATCGTAGTCATAGTAATTGTTGTACTACTAGTCTTATGTGGACTATGTGTTGGAGGAACATTCTTAGCAACAAAATATGTTGCAGATAATGCAGAAAAAGCAGGAAAAGATTTAGGAAATAAAGTATCTAATGAAATAGGGAATCAGATAAATAGTAAGATAAGCGACACAGTTAACTCAGTTGGTAGTGATTTAATTAACCCAGACGGAACATCAGATGGTGCTATTGTTCCAACTGTAAGTTTACCTGACGGATTCCCAACTGATATACCTTTAATTCCAGGCTACAAACTAACAACTGCTTCAAAAACTACAGTTACTACTGGTACACAATATATGGCAACACTTACTGTCGCGAAATCAAGTGCTGATGTAATTGCTTACTATGAAGAGCAACTTAAAGCTCAAGGTTGGACAGTAAATACTTCCAATCTTTTCTTTATTAATTCCATTGTTGCAACAAAAAGTGGAAAACAATTAACGGTTACAGTAATTGGTGGAAGTGATAGCAAGAATGCTAACTCTATGGTTAGTCTTACATACGTTTCCAAATAGCAACTGAGATAAAAATGTGAAATAAAAGAGTCCCAGAAATGGGACTCTTTATTATCTCTTTAAGATAACTACTTTTACTTAATTGCAACAAGTTCAACTTCAAATATTAAAGTTGAATTTGCTGGAATAGATCCTTGTGCTTGAGCACCATATCCAAGTGCTGGAGGTATAATTAACTTTCTTTTTTCACCTAATTTCATTCCAATTAAACCAATATTCCATCCTTCAATAACTCCTGCTTTTCCAACATTAACTACATCAAATGGTTGGCCTCTATCCCTTGAGCTATCAAACTTAGTTCCATCAAGTAATGTACCTACATAGTGTACCGAAGCAGTTTGTCCTTCTTTTAGTTCTTCACCATCACAACTATTGAGTTTTTGATATTTAAGTCCACTTGGAAGTGTAACTTCAGTTTCTGCTGTATTATTACAGTTTGGAGTAGTTGCTCCTTTTACATTAGTGTTATCCGTGGTATTTGGGTTAAAAATTAATATAGCTAAAGTACCTATGGTTACTATGACCATAATCAAGACAGTTGCGATTTGAAATCTTTTTGTCATAATCTAGTTTTAATATTTAATTAACATATGGGAGTGTACAATAAAATCGAATTCTTTGCTATTTATATCCATATGTTGTAAAAACAAATGGCAAAGATTCATTTATTTTTTATCCTTATTCATATGTTCGGAGACTTAAATCGAGTAGAACTTTTAGGTAACATTACAAGTGACCTAAATGTCAAAAGTATTGCTAGTGGTACTAATGTAGTAAGTTTTGGACTTGCAACAAATAGAAGATATAAGCAAGGTGATGAATGGAAAGAACAAACTGATTTCCATAATGTAGTAGTATGGGGTAACCAAGCTACAAGCTTAGGTCAAAGAGCTCATAAAGGAACAAGACTATTCGTTTCGGGAAGATTAACAACAAGAAGTTGGGATGACGCAAATAATCCTGGTAAAAAGAACTACAAAACAGAAGTAGTTGCAGACCAATTAATCCTAATAGATAGATATGAAGGAAAAGGACAATCAAATGCAAACATGACTAATCAAGCTTCAGAGCCAGATAGTGAAGAACCTAGCAAAGCTTTAAAAACAACAAAGGCTAAAAAAGAAGATAAAGGAAATAACCCAGAAGAGTTAATTGATCCTAATGATTTGCCATTTTAATATTAAAGAATAAATTCTATCTAATATATTTGACAATTAAGTATAGAAACAGTTAGCATTACTAAGTGCATTGATAAGGATTCCTATCCTTTGAGCATGAGTGGAAAATATCAAATTGATTACTAACACTCTTCTTACTATCAGAAACAATAGATAGAATATGAGGCTAGAAGTAAATATTCTAGTAAAGTAAGGTGGTAACACGGAATATATATCCCGTCCTTACATGAAGCGAAAGCTTTGTGTAGTCGCGGGATTTTTTGTATCTTATTAATATTTTACGTACTTTAAAATGGCAACAATTGATGACTTTTTAAAACTTGATATTAGAGTTGGAAAAATAATTGAAATAACTGACTTTCCAGAAGCAAGAAAACCCAGCTATAAATTAAAGATAGATTTAGGAGTAGAGATCGGAATAAAGAAATCTTGCGCTCAACTTGTTCAAAACTATAAAAAAGAGGATTTGAAAGAGAAACTAGTACTTTGTGTCGTTAATTTCCCGGCAAGACAAATTGGACCAGAAATATCTGAAGTACTAACACTAGGCGTGCCTGATGAAAATCATAATTGTATTTTAATTACACCTGACAAAGACATCCCTATTGGCGGAAAACTATATTAACTATTACTTTAAATGTATGAACAAAAATAAATTAACAACTAGAGAAGAGAACTATTCAGACTGGTATCTTGATGTAATTAAAGCAGCAGATTTAGCCGAAACATCAATAGTTCGTGGCTGTATGATCATCAAACCTTATGGGTATAGCATCTGGGAAAACATTAAAGATGAACTAGATAAAGAATTCAAAAGAACTGGCCATAAGAATGCATATTTTCCACTTTTCATTCCTTTATCTTTACTAAGTCGTGAAGCTGATCATGTGAAAGGATTCGCCAAAGAATGTGCAGTCGTAACTCATCACAGACTAATTGAATCCAAAGATGGCAAGATTATTGTAGATCCAGAGGCAGAACTTGAAGAACCTCTCATTGTTCGACCTACATCAGAAACTATAATGTATGAAAGTTATAGTAAATGGATATCTTCATGGAGAGATTTACCTATCATGATTAATCAGTGGAATAATGTAGTAAGGTGGGAACTAAGAACTAGACCTTTCATTAGAACGGCGGAATTCCTATGGCAAGAAGGACATACTGCTCACTCCACTTTTGAAGAAGCAGATAAGGAAGCTAGAACAATGCTTGGAGTATATAGAGATTTTGTTGAAAAGAAATTAGCAATCCCAGTTATTGCAGGAAACAAATCAGAGAACGAAAAATTTGCTGGTGCACTAACTACATATACTATTGAGGCTATGCTTCAAGATGGAAAGGCATTACAAGCAGGAACTTCACACAATCTTGGACAAAATTTTGCAAAAGCTTTTGATATTAAGTTCACTGATAAAGATTCTGAGATTAAGTATGTATGGCAAACAAGCTGGGGAATGAGTACAAGAGTTATTGGAGCTTTAATTATGAGTCATAGTGATGATAATGGACTAGTTCTTCCACCAAACATTGCACCTATCCAAGTTGTAGTTATTCCAATTTGGAAAGACAACAACAAAGATGAAATAGTGACAAAGGCAAATGAAATATTGAAAATGCTGAAAGAGAATAATGAATTAAGAATTGAAATTGATGATAACGATTATGAATCTCCTGGGTTTAAATTTAATAAATGGGAGAAAAAGGGAGTTCCTATCAGAATAGAGATGGGATCCAGAGATATTGAAAATAGTTCTGTTACGCTTGTAAGAAGAGATACATTGGAGAAGATAATTGTCAAAATCAGCGACTTATCGTCTGAGATTTCGAACCTTTTAGTAAGTATTCAAGACTCACTTTACAATAATGCAATGAAAAGACTTACAACAAATACCGTTGAAGTCAAAGACTATGATGAGTTTAAGAAAACTGTTGGAACAAAAGATGATTCAGGACATAGTTTCGTAAAAGCATTTTGGTGTGAAGGTAAAAGTTGCGAAGAGAAAATAAAGGAAGAAACAAAAGCTACTACAAGATGCTTACCTTTAGATTCAAAGGAGATGGAAGGTAAATGTATCCATTGTGGAGAAATTGCAAAACACAAATGGATTTTTGCTGTATCATATTAATATTATTTAACAAAATATTAATATGAAATTCTCAACTAATTACATTAAGACAAAAAGAGAGGTATCTGGGGATATAGAATCTGTTAATGGAAAGCTTTTAACTAAGGCTGGGTTTATTCATCAAGAGATTGCTGGAGCATATACATTCTTACCACTTGGACTAAGAGTTCTTCAAAAGATAGAGAATATAGTTAGAAAGCATATGGATGAAATATCATCTGAAATGCTTATGACATCTCTTCATCCAAAATCTTTATGGGAAACTACAGGAAGAATAGACTCAGTTGATGTTTTAATGAAGGCTTCTGGTGCTAACAAGATATCAATGGAAAAGAATTCAACAGAATATATTCTAGCTCCAACACATGAGGATATGGTTACACCTCTCATGAAGGAAAGTGTAGTTAGTTACAAAGATCTTCCTCAATATGTTTATCAAATACAAACTAAGTTTAGAAATGAAGCAAGAGCTAAATCTGGGATTATGAGAGGAAGGGAATTTAGAATGAAAGATCTTTATTCTTTTAACAAATCTGAAGAAGACTTAAATGCATTCTATGAAGTAGCTAAGAAAAAGTATATGGATATATTCAATGAACTAGGGCTTGGGAATGATACATATATTACTTTAGCTTCAGGGGGGGATTTTACCAAAAACTATTCTCATGAATTTCAATTACTTCTAGATTCAGGTGAAGATACAATATATCTAGATAGAGAAAAAAGGATTGGGTATAACAAGGAGATAAATACCCTTGAAGATAGTAAAAAACTTGGTGTTGATTTTAGTAAGCTTGAAGAGATAAAAGCTTCTGAAATTGGTAATATATTTCCTTTGGGAACAAAGTATTCAGATTCTTTTGATTTTAACTATGTAGCAGAAGATGGTAGTAAAAAGAAAGTCTGGATGGGTTCATATGGAATTGGGACTTCAAGAATAATGGGAGTAATAGTTGAAAAATTCCATGATGATAAGGGAATTATATGGCCAAGCCAAATAGCTCCATTTAATTACCATCTCATTAGTATTTGCAAAGATAAGGATAGCGAAGTATTCAATAAATCGGGTGAGCTTTATGAAAGACTTAAAAAGTTAGGTCATGAAGTTTTATGGGACGACAGGTTTGGAGTTAATCCTGGAGAAAAGTTTAATGATGCTGATTTAATAGGAATACCTGTAAGACTTGTTGTATCAGAAAGGACTCTAAAAGAAGGTATGGTTGAAGTTAAGATAAGAAATGAAGATACAAGTAAGTTAGTAGCTATAGACTCAGATCAATTTTAAGACCAGTATCAGTTTGATTAAAACCAACTTTTGCTTCAATTTTAAGATCAGAAATATTATTACCAATACTATTAACTGACTTACTCATTCTAAGAAGTTTCTCAATTTTTGATTCACCACTAGAATTAACTGACTCGTTTGAAGAAGTATTTTGACTTGAGGCATTTATTTCTTTCATAATAGATGCAATTTGTGCATCTCTACTTAACTTCACAAAAATTGAAAATACTATAGCAATAATCATTATTGCCAAGACAATCAATGATGTAAATCTTTTATTCTCCCTTAAACTCTCTTTAGTTAGTCTTTTGCTATTATTCATATCTTTTACAATTGTACTACTGTGAAGCTTTTTGAATTACATTAACTAAACTAGATTCAGTATCTCCAAGTATTTTTGTATATCTTGTAACGCTATTTTGGACATCTGGATAACTAGAATTTAATTCTTGTTCAGATTTTTTTATCATCTGAGAATAGTAATTAGAAAACTCTGTATTAGAAGCTGTAAAGGTATTTTTTGTATTTGTTAATTCTTCTGAATCAATAAAACTATCAAGTTCATCAGCTACAAGTTTTAATTTTGTATATGATTCGTTAGTTTGAAAAAGCATATATCTAGATTGAATATATTTACAAGAATCTAGAACACCTTGCCAAAATACTTTAGTATCAACAAGGCATTTTTTAAGTTCTTCTAGGTTTTTTGCCTCACTAACCTTCTTACCTAAGTTTGTTAATTGTATATATTTATCTGGTAAACTTCCAATAGAACTTTCAGACTCAGTATTAATGACATCAACTTTTGATTTAAACATATTCATGTATGCACTAACACTATCTAGACTCGTTACTAGTACTTTTTTTGCACCATCAATTCTTTGAGTATCCGTAACAGCAAGATTTTTTAGTTTTAAGTAGTCAGTTTTTACTTGATCATATGATGCTAATTTTGCATCATATTCTGCTCTTAAATTCTCCATTTGAGCATTAACACCAACTACACTTACAAAAAATATGATTAATGCTAATGGAAGAATGTATTTTATCTTTGTATTCATATATTTACTTTAAAATTCAAAAGAAGCTAACTCAATTCTTGGAGTATTTTCAAAATCATTTACTCTAGTATTTGAATTATTATATTTTGATAAATTTAGTTTAACACTTTTAACTTTTTCATCTTTCGTCATCGCAATATTAGACTGATTAGTATTACTTTCAATCATTGTGCCAGTATTATTTTGAGTAATAGTAAATGCAACAATTCCCCCAATTACGAATATTACGCTTGAAACAATAACAAAGATAGCAGGAAGTTTAGTTACGATATCTGTTTGATTATATTTAGTATAGTAATTAAATACCTCATTCTTTTTAGAATTGTTAAATGACTTGTAAGCATTAATAAAGTCTTCAGTTTTGTATTCACTATTTTGCATTTTTCTTCTTTTTAATATCCTTAATTTTACTAGAATTTTGAGATTTATTTTCTTTAGGTTTCTTTTTCTTCTCAACTCCTGCTGCAATATCTTGTATTTTCTTTATTGCTCTTAGCTGAATTATCTTAACATTACTAATAGATAATTTTAACTCTTCGGCAACTTCTTTAATTTTGTATCCTTTTAAAAATCTTAGTTCAATAAGCTTTGATTGTAATGGCTTGAGTTTACTTAAAAACTCTCTAACTTTGCCTTCTTTAATATTAATATCCTTCTCTTTCTCTTCATCTTTAAACATTGACTTATCTTCTTCAGATAAAACCTGTTCAACATCATGGTCAAATTCAAAATTGCTATCCAATAGACTCTTATCCCCTTCCATCCAATCTTCAAATGTCTCAGAAGGCTTAGCATATAGGTTTCTATAGTACTGGGCGATAATATTCTTAACAATACTATATATCCAAGTACTAAAGCTAGATTCAAACGAATATCCCTTAAGATTCTTTACAATATTCATCCAGCTCTCACTAGCTACATCATCAGCATCTGATTTTGATCTAACCTTGTAAAATACAAACCTATATATCTTTGGACTAAACAAAGCATATATTTTTTCAAAGTCTTTCTTACTTCCCCTTTGAGCTCTTTTGATAACTTCATCTTCAATTTTCTTTGTTTCTGTTTTACTCAATGTATTAGTATGTATAAAGTTACAAATATTTAAGTATTAGAATATATATCATAATATTTTGTTTTGATTCTCACAAAAATCATTCTCTATGTAAAACTAACCTTGTTTTGGTATATAATCCATATACGTATAATGAAATATATTGATGAACTATATATTAATTTATTTTTTATCTAACTCGTATGCCTTACGATCATGCTTCAATTGAACAAAAATGGATTAAAAATTGGAAGGATCTAGGTCTATACAAGTTTGATGAAAATTCTTCTAAAGAAAAAAAATATATATTGGATATGTTTCCATACCCATCAGGAGCAGGTCTGCATGTTGGACATGTTGAGGGTTATACAGCAACTGATATATATTCCAGATATATGAGAATGAAAGGATTTAATGTATTACATCCAATGGGTTGGGATGCATTTGGTTTACCTGCTGAAAATTATGCTGTTAAAACTAACATTCATCCAGACATTACTACTAATGAAGCTATAAAAACATTTACATCCCAGATTAACAGACTTGGTCTTTCATATGACTGGTCTAGAGAATTAGCAACACATAAGAAAGAGTACTACAAATGGACTCAGTGGTTATTCTTACTTCTCTACAAAAAAGGATTAGCTTACAAAAAAGAAGCATTGGCTAACTTTTGCCCATCTTGCCAAACTGTATTAGCAAATGAGCAAGTAGTAGATGGAAAATGTGAGAGATGTGGAGCTATCGTAAGTCAAAAATTAATGAATCAGTGGTTTTTTAAGATAACTGATTATGCAGATAGATTAATAAATGGATTAGACAAATTAGACTGGCCATCTTCTACTAAACTTGCTCAAGTAAATTGGATAGGAAAATCTACTGGAGCTGAATTAAACTTCAAAGTTGCTAAAGAAGGTGCATTTTCTTTGGATAGTGAAGATGAATATATTAAAGTATTCACAACAAGACCAGACACTATTTACGGATGTACTTTCTTGGTATTAGCTCCTGAACATAAGATGGTATCAAAAATAGTGACAGATGAAAAAAAGGTTGAAGTTGAAAAGTATTTACTTGAAGCAAAAGGTAAAACAGAACTTACTAGAACAACTGAGAAAGATAAAACTGGAGTATTTACTGGTGGGTTTGTATATAACCCATTCAATGAAGAAAAGATTCCTGTTTGGATATCTGACTTTGTTATCTCAACTTACGCAGAGGGAGCATTAATGGCAGTACCTGCTCATGATGAAAGAGATCATGAGTTTGCAACTAAGTATAGCCTTCCAATTATTCCAGTAATTAAAGCAAGAGTTGCTAAGTATTTAGTTGTTGAAAAAAGTCTGAAACCAGAAAAAGTAATTGAGATGTTAAAGACATGGACATTTGAAATTAAAGAAGTAAGTAAATCATGGGGAAATATATTTACAGTTAATGTTCCAGTAGAAAAGGAACCTGAAATGATTAACTTCCTTAAAGATAACTTACTTGAGACTTCAGATGATGGTGGGGCATGGTATTGCGATAGTATGGGAACTACTAACAATATCTTAGTTAAAGATAAGCATTTCAAGATAAATTCAAATAAGGATTTAGAGGACTTTAAAGCGTATGAAAGAACTAAAGGAATTCCAGAAGATCAGTTAGATGTAAAACTTAAAGTATTTTCAGATAAAGATGGAATACTTATGAATTCAGATATGTACAGTGGTCTTTCTGTTCAAGATGCATTTGAAAAGATGCTTAAATTTGCTGACGATGAAGGATTTGGAGAAAAGAAAGTTCAATTTAGACTTAGAGATTGGTTAATATCAAGACAAAGATATTGGGGTGCTCCAATTCCAATAATCTATGATAATGATGGTAACTTTATGCCAGTTAATGAGGCTGATTTACCAGTAGAACTTCCAACGGATATAGATTTCAAACCAACTGGAATATCCCCACTTACATATTCAAAGAAGTTTCATGAAATAGATACTTCAAAATATCCAAATGCTGTTTCAAGAGAGATGGATACAATGGATACATTTGTAGATTCAAGTTGGTACTTTTTACGATTTTGTGATCCAAATAATTCGAGTGAATTTGGAAGTAAAGAGAAGATGAATAAGTTTGGTCCTGTTGATCTCTACATGGGAGGAGCAGAACATACAGTATTACACTTACTTTATGCAAGATTCTTTACTAAAGTACTTTTTGATGAGGGACTCATAAACTTTGATGAGCCATTTCTTAAATTAAGACATCAAGGAATGATCATTGCATCAGATCATACTAAGATGAGTAAAAGTAAGGGTAATGTAATTAATCCTGATGAGATATGTAATACATCAGGGGCAGATACTTTGAGAATGTACGAAATGTTTATGGGACCACTTGATCAGTCAAAGGCATGGTCAGTTGATAGTGTTAAGGGAATAAGGAGATTTCTTCAAAGAGTTTTTGATTTCTCTGAAAAGATAGATTCTAATACAACTGACGTATCTGTATCTGAAAATGCTGAGATAAATATACTTATAAAATCTGTAACTGAAGATATAGAGGCGATGAAATTCAATACTGCTGTATCTAGTTTTATGAAGTTTATTAACTTCGCTGAAGCAGAAGGTAAAATATGTATGTCTACTTGGGAAAATTATCTTATTCTTCTTGCTCCATTTGCACCATTTCTTACAGAGGAACTTTGGGAAAAGATTGGGAAGAAAACTTCTATTCATAATGAATTATGGACAACACATGATGAATCAATAATTAGTAGTAGGATTCAAACAATTGTTGTACAAGTAAATGGAAAAAAGAGAGCATTGTTTGATATTAAACCTGAAACTTCTGAAGAAGAAGTATATAGATTGGCATTTGAAAGTATTAAAGATAAAGTAAAAGAAAGTGATGTTAAAAAGAAATTCTATGTTAAGGGGAAAATAGTAAGTTTTGTAATTTAATGCTAACTAAACTCGCTGGTGGATACAAAAACAAAGTAGCGAAACTTGAAAACGAAGGTAAAACTTATGTCGCTATATTTTTTGACATTGGAAATGATGATGCAGATAAACTCTCATACATTCATTCTCTTGTTGACCCATTACTAAAGGATTCTTTACCTGTAAGAGTTAATCTCGATTTTGTAGAAAACCCTAAACAAAATGTTTTGATCTTTAATTACCTACCAGGGAAAACCATTCCATGGGATGGATATACAATGAATCATATTAAGCTTACAGGAATGGCTATGAGTAATATGCACTTTTTACTAAAAGACGAGCTTGAAGAATATGAAGATGCTGTAAAGATTCAAACTGGAAAAGTATATGAAATGGATAAGTATTTTAAAGATGCAGGAGTAATACTGGGAATGAAAGAAAAACTTAATATTAGAATGAATTGGGATTTTAAAAAGTATTTAGAATTGTTTAAAGATTTTAAAACATTACCTAGCCAACTTCTTCATTTAGATCTTGTTAGAGGAAATCTCCTATTTGCAAATAAAGAAGAATTGATTTTAGAAAATCCAGATATATTTAATGGAGGTAAGAATAACTTTTTAACAATTGACTCTAGTTTGTATTTAACTGGAATATTGGACTTTGAAAAAGTAGCCTATGGGCCTAGAATATTTGATATTGCAAGAACACTGTCATTCTTAATAGTTGATTGTAAATACAAGAAAGAAGAAAAGATTAGAAAATATTTCCTTGAAAGTGGATACGATAAAAGAGGCAAGATGAAATTACCTGATTTAAAATATCTTAATAGTTTAATGGAATATTTTTGGCTTTACGATTTCTTTAAATTCCTTTACTATACACCTTATGAATCTCTTAGAGAAAATGAGCATTTCGTAAGAACTTTAAATGAATTAACTAAAAGAGATTTAATTCTAGCTAAGTAATCTATTTTTTATAACATTCCTATGGCTATTAAGGACTGGAAGAAGCGAAACATATCTCAAAGTGACCTTATGGAACTAGGTGAAAAGCTTAGAGATGCAAAGAAAAAGGTAATATTCACAGCAGGTGCTTGGGATATGCTTCATGTTGGACAATGCAGATACTTAGAGGAAGCTAAAATGAAGGGAGACATATTAGTTGTAGGAGTTAGTAGCAACTCAGCTATTCAGAAAGTTAAAGGAAAAGGTAGACCAATACTTGATGAAAAAGTTAGAGCAGAAATGCTCACTTGTCTTCGTTTTGTAGACTTTGTAACTATTCTTCCAGAAGCAAGTTGTCAACCAACTCTAGGCCTATTAAAGCCTGATATTTATGTAACTGTAAAGGAAGATTGGAATAGTAACTATAAGGAATCTAAAGAATACAAAACTGTGTTGAAATATGGAGGAGAAGTTGAGATTGTAGATAGACAATCCCCATATATTTCAACTACCTCAATTATTCAAAGAGCAGTTAGTTCTCAACTTGGAGATACATTTAAGGATTTTATGGAACTTAGAAAAGATCCACTTAAGGAAAAAGAATAAAAATGTTTGAGTTTTGATATTTGTTTTTCTTAGAAATTAAAAAGGAAATGTAATTAGAATTGGAAGTTCTGAAAGTACGGCAGTTAGTGCATTCTTTAAAAATTTTGACCTATTTTCATTAAGTTTGGCAATAATTTCAAGTCTCTTTTTATTTGTAAGATATAATCCATTACTTGAAGGTTTATTATTCATATACAAATATTTATAATCAACCTTTTCTTTTGTATCATCGACTGCCTTTATAAAAAAACTATTTACTGCAACTAGCCCTATATTTACTGCAGATACTCCAATCCTTACTCCAGTTAAAATACTTACAGAATCTGGATAATACTTTTGAGCTAAACTTAATGACAGTCCAAGGAAGAGAGAACCCAAGATATATGGCTTTCTCCAATCACGTTGTTGCTTTTGTTCAGTTTTAGGTGTTCCCTTTTCTGGCAAATTACTCATTTTGTGCTTTAGCTCGTTGTGATGTATTATTCAACAGTATATTTTACCAAATCCTTCCATTATTTACTATGGGACTAGACCAAGATTTTAAAACAGCAAGAACTTCAGGAAAGTACGCTGAAATATGGCAAAACACAGGTAAATGTGTATTTTGCGATCTTAAGGATAAGTACATACTAATTGAAGAGAATGGTGTATGTTTTACTATTAACTTGTATCCGTATGTAGATGGGCAACTAATGGCAATTCCAAGACGTCACCTAAGCTCCCCTAAAGAAATTACCCCAATAGAGTGGGAAACAATGAGAAAGTTTACATATTTAGCAAAAAAGCTTATTAAAAAAGTGCATGGGATAAAAGGAATGTGGACATTAATTAGAGAAGGCGGAGTTGATGCACAAATGTCAGTTTCTGATCATCTTCATATGCAATTTATTCCATTTTCAGAGCCTAATCTTTGTACATGGAATTACAAAGAACTGAAAAATACTCCAATTGAAAATATAGGGCTATACAAGAAAGAAATGGAATATATTAAAGAAATAACTGAAAGGTACAATTCAAAATATATTTAATACTATGGAGATATCACATTTAAAATGGTCAGATTTAGCATTTAAAAAGGATTTACCTTTTAAATTACCATTTACCTTCATATCGGGCTCTCGTGAAATGACATATGAAAGAATTCTAGAATTATTTAAGGAAAATATTAGGTCAGGAGATATTGTATGGGGTATTTATGAAGAGGATTACATAGCTGGCTTTGATGGTCAAATACAATTCAAGACCTTAGATAAAAGTTTTTTAAAACAATTAGAGAATAAAATTGAAAAGGCAACAATCGATAGAAAGATATATTTTTTAAAATATTCTCAAAAAGATTCTACATATGTAATTGAGAAAATTAAACCAACAAAGGCAATATTCGTAAATGCAAGTTGGCAAGGAGTATTTCATAGATCCGATGTGTTTTATAAACTTTTCGCAAAGGAAATTAAGTATGATCTTGTGAGTCCTTTTGTTGATGAAAATGAGGCAAAACAATATTACAAAAGTATGGTAAGTGAACTTAATGAATTAAGCGAAATTCCTATCAACAAAGGGAAGAAAAAATTAAGTACAAACGAGATATTCAAGTTAGTAGAGCAAGTATCTAAAAGATCATTTGACCATACATTTCAAGTTGCTTTAGTATTAGTAAAGAATGGATTACCAATTGAAGTAAGTTGGAATAGGGTTGTTCCTTTTGAAACATATTCAATGCATTATGGATCCCTAAGAGAAAAAAACTTTAGTCCACCAGGAGATTTAAATAACTACGATACTATTCATAGTGAAATGGATATATTACTTACATCTCTAAAAAAGAAAATTGATCTTAAGGGAAGCTCAATATATATTAATTTACTTCCCTGCCCTACTTGTGCAAAATCAATTGCAATGAGTGATATTGAAACAATATATTACAAACTAGATCATTCAGAAGGGTATGCATTAAAACTGCTTACTCAAATGGGCAAGAAGTGCATAAGAGTAGAATAATTAGAAAAATATTTCTTTAGAAGTTAAAATGACCCTATGACAAATTGGCCAATATATTTTAAAGATAAATTACACATTGCTAATCTTGAGTCCAATGTAGGAGTTGTAACACTTTGGACTCCAATGCAAGCAATACTTCCAAAACTTGATCAAACTAAGTTTTGTATTGGTGGACAGCTATACTCTAAAAGAGGAATTAATTTTATTATACGAAACATTCTTGCTAATCCAATAATTGACACGATTATTATCTGTGGTGCTAATAGATCAGAAAGTGCAGAAGCACTTATGAATTTTATTGATAAGGGAATAGACGAAAGTAATCAAGTTATTGGAGTTGAAAAAGCATTCATAGATAAAGAAATATCAAAAGAAGCAATTGAAGAAATGAGACTAAGAGTTAAATATATTAATCTCATTAATATCTCATCATCAAGTAGTGTTCAAATAGAGTTAGATAAGATTAAACAAACTAAAAAATTATGGGGAAAACCACAAATTTTTCCTGAACCAGAAGTAAAAGAAGTTGATAAGTTACCTTCAGAAACATCAACATATACAATTCGAGCAGGATATATTAAAGACGCATGGCCACAAGTATTAAGACACATTATGAGATTTGGCAGTAAAAAAGGAATGATTAAAGTAGGAGAAGTAAGAGAATTAGTAAACTTAATAGTTACAATCGAAAATGAAAATCCTGATAAACCAGATATACCGGAATGGTTTAATTTTAATTCAGATGATTTAAAGCTTTACTTTAAAGGATTCTTTGAGAAATCTAAAGCTTCAGAAGATTATGGATATGGACAAAGAATATTTTCACATCCTCTAGGAATTCCTGATCATGAATACAATTCACCGAATAATACAAACACTTATTCAGAATTTAAGACGAAACATAAGAAAGCTGATAATCCTAATGAGTTTGTTTTAAATCAACTTGAAGAAGTGTACTTAAAACTTCAAAGATATAAATATGATAGAGGTGGAGTTATATCAATTTGGAATCCATGGTCAGATAATATTGCAAAAGGATGGATGTCAAAAGAGCAAACTCAAGTTTCTGGAAATGTTCCTTGTATGACTCAATTACAATTTGCATATAGAGAGCATAAGCTACATTTAACTGCATATTTTAGAAGCAATGATATGTTTGATGCATGGCCAAGAAATACATTTGCACTTAGAAAGTTACAAAGTGAGCTTGCAAAAAAACTTGATATGAAGCTTGGTTACCTTACTACAATATCATCCCTTGCTCAGATATATGAACCTAATTATGAGGAAGCAAAAAAACTTCTCGAAAAGTTTGCTAACGTTACTAATTGTCAGGTAGATCATAGAGGTGTAATTATTATTGAAGTTGATGGTAAAGATATTGTTGCAAAACATATGGATCCATCAGGAAACGAACAACTAGAAGAATTCAGAGTAGATGGAACAAAACCAAAATCAGCACAAATGCTAAGTGATATTCTACTTACTAACTTAATATTTTCAGAAACTCCTCATGCTATGGATATAGCTAGAGAACTTCAAAAAGCTGAAATTGCAATAAAGAATAAGCTTGTGTTTAAACAAGATCAGGAGTTGGTGATATAAAGAAGTTACCTTCTACTTAAAAATTCCTCTGCACTAATAGTACCTAAATATCTGTCATAATCTTCTTTTGAAACTGGTTTTATTGCGTCAGGATTTTTAATATTAAAAGCCCGAATACAATTACACAGTAATTGTATTTCAATACGATGCCCCGCATCACTTTCACTTTGAGATTCACTCTTATTAGCGTTTATTGAAGGTAATTCAGTCATTTTATTAATAATACTAATATAATGTAGGTCATAGATTATATCATGACTCTTTATTATTTATCATATTTTCGTTTTGTAAGTTTGGAATATATTTTCAGATATGACAAAGCCATTTTATCTAGAGTAAATGATTCTTCAAAACTTATCCTACATTTTTCCCTATCGATGCTACCTATGTTCTTAATAGATTTTGTAATTTCATTAACTATCTTATCTTCATCTAAACTATTGTTTTTATCAGATGTTTTAATATATTTTTTAACTAAGTAACCATTTTGTTTATTATCAATTATTTCAGGGATTGCTCCACTATTTAGTCCAATAACAGGAGTACCTGAAGCAAGTGATTCTATTGCTACCATTCCAAATGGTTCTTCCCAAACAGATGGCATAATTAAGGCTTTTGCATTAGAGAGAAATTCTTGTTTTGATTCAATTGTATTTAAAAACCCTACATATTTAATATTTTCATTATCCAAATATGGTTTGATCACATTATCCCAATATGTATCTTTTCCCAAAGATTCATAATGTTTCCCTGCAATTTTTAACTCAACATTTGCTTTGATACATGCTTTTATTGCTAGATGTACTCCTTTCGCTTCTATTATTCTTCCAAAATATGCAAAATATTTTTGATTCTTAGATAAGTTTGGCTTGTATACATCTTTATCTATTCCGTTATATACATTACCAACAAAATTCATTTCTTTTGGTGCTGTTTTTTGTTGGGATTTTGATATGGATATCCAATTTAGGTTTGGGTATTTACTAAACTCTGATCTATATTTTGTAAGAAAATTAAATGGTTCATGATGAGTAAATACAGTAGGTTTAGTGGAGAATCTCGAAAATGTTAATGCTAATTCCTCTTCATTAGTAAAGAAGTGAAGAATATCAACTTTATCATCATTTGCATATTCAATAGCCTTTGCTATGAGCTCAGATTGAACTTGCCTTGCTAGTGTTATGAAAGTTAAAGGATGTTTATTTAATAATTCAATATAACCATATTCTCTGTCTTTAAGTTCTTGCTCAAAAAATGAAAAGTCGGAATTTACATTTATAATTCTCCCATTATTTTGTCCTCTTTTAGATGAAATCTTTAATTCATACTTAGGAGTGAAGAATACTATTTCATGACCAAGCCTTTGAAGTTTGGTTACTAGATCTATTGCAAGAGTACCTGGTGCAAAAATGACATGATTAATGATGTCTTTATGCATAAATATATGGGGAACAACAATTCCAATTCTCATTTAATTATACTGCTTAATTAAATGATCATTACTTCTTCGAATCATTCACTACTTCATCTTTTTTATCATTATCAAGAAAACTTAAATCTAATTCATCCTTACTAACCTCAACATCATCAGAATAGTATGCGTCAGCCATTTAATTATATTAATAATTATTTACATCTATATTAAAAGTAATTGTACATTTCGATTTTGTTTTTTTAAAATCTGAAGTTTCGATATAGCTACCATCGATAATTATATCTTTAAATTCAGAAGTTATATCTTTAAATAAATATCTAGCTGCAGTAAATTCATAACCAATTGGTAAACTTTGCATTGTAATCTTAAAACTATACTTCCCACTTCTATTTGGATAAGTACTAACTATATCACTACTAATTTTAATTTCTGGAGAACGAGAGGTATCACGTTCATTTAATATTTTTGATCGATCTGGTTTCTTACTTTCAGTAATCTTATCGTTAACTTCATTTAAGGCTTGCAATAGTTTTATACCACGTTCGTACTTTTGGGGATTTTCAATTCTCTCTTGTTTTGGAGACTCTTTGGAAATAGATTCTGGCACAGTAATAATATCTATCAACTAAATAAATAAGTTGTTGATTTTATCACACACTTTATCGAGATTACTAGCATTCCAAACATTTCTTCCAACAGCAAGTCCATAAGCTCCTGCTCTTTTAATACTTTCTAATTTACTAATAAATTCATCTTCTTCCATTTTAGGTCCGCCTGCTACTAATAGCTTACATTTACCTGCCATCTTAACAGCTGTAGATAATGCTTTTTCTGAATCAAAATTTGCTTCCTTAGAATGAGGGTATTTAACCTTTACTACATCAGCACCTATTTCAAGTCCAATTCTTGCTGCATATTCAACTAATCCAGGTTCAAATTCATTTTCGATATGATATGCCTTTGGATATGCCCAAAGAATAAAGGGAAGACCTAATTGTCTTGCTCTTTCTTGCACTTTACCAATTTCTTCTAACATATCATCTTCGTATTCGGATCCTAGGTAAATAGTTGCTCCAACTGCCTTTGCACCTAGAAATTTAGCATAATCAACACTACATGACATTCTTGAAATAGGTTCCTCTTTTGAAAGACTTGTTTTACCGTTTAATTTTATGACGAGAGGAATATTATTAGCATAATCATGATAATATTTTTCTGCGATTCCTTTATGAAGTGCTATACAGCTAAAGTTATATTTAATAGCTAATTCAAATATATATTTTGGATCATAGCTTTGACTATTAAATACAGAAGGTCCTATTTCAAATCCTTGATCATATGCAAGCATTACTATAGATTCTTTTCTTGAGATTGGGGCTAAATCTACCATTTAATTATATTAATAATTATTTACAAATATTAATTACTTTTTCTATTATATTCTCTTTTGAAAGTCCATAATACTTCCTGAGTTCAAGAACACTTCTTCCTGATTGACCAAATTTATCCTGTATTGCTATTACATCTAATTTAATTGGTTCATTTACAATTAGTACTTCTGATATAGCTCCAAAAAGTCCTCCAAATTTTTGATGTTCTTCTACAACAATTCCTTTTTTACATTTATTAGCATATTCAATAATGGTTTCAGTATCAATTGGTTTAATACTAGACACATTTAATATAGAACATTCAATGCTATTTTCTACTGATAGTATCTCTGCTGCTTCAATACATTCAGAAAGCATTGCACCACATGTATAGATTACTACATCATTTCCTTCTCTTATTACTTTTGCTTTATTTATCTCATAGTTTTTAAAATCTATCTCAAAATCTACTTCCTTTTCTCTTCCAGTTCTAATATATATAGGACCATACTCATTTGCCGCCTTCATAGTCATTATGTAGGCCTCAGTTGCTGAAGATGGAACATATACTTTCATATTAGGAAGAGATCTCATTATAGCGATATCTTCTAAAGCTTGTATACCAACACCATCATCACTATATGATAGGCCTGAGTGAGAACCAATGAGTTTCACATTTGCGTTTTGACTACATACTGACATTCTAACTTGATCTAGTACTCTATATGGGATAAAGCATGCAAAACTTGTTGCAAATACTTTTTTCCCAGTTAAAGCAATTCCTGAAGCTACAGAAATCATATTTTGTTCAGAAATTCCACATTCAATATACCTTGAGTTATCTCCAAATTCAGACGCTTTTACAGAATCTCCTAAATCAGCAGTTAATACTACAACATTCGGATCATCTGTAAGCTCTGAGATGGCATCTCCAAATCCATCTCTTAATGCCTTTTTTTCTTTTTTGATTTTATATTTCTCCATCTATTTATCGAGTTCAATTAATGCTTCTTTTAATTCATCTTCATTTAATACTTTCCCATGCCATATATAGTTATTTTCTAGAAAGCTTACGCCTTTACCAGGAATTGTATTTGCAATTATTATACTTGGTTTTCCCTTTGTTTCTCTTGCAAGATAGAAAGCTTTAGAAATATCATCAAAATTATTTCCATCAATTTCTATTACATTCCAACCAAAAGATTTCCATTTATCGCAAATCGAATCCATTGGCATAATATTCTCTGTAAAATTAGACAATTGAATATTGTTTTTATCTAATATGAATACTAAATTATCCAGCCTATATTTATTTCCAAACATAGAAGCTTCCCAAACAGATCCTTCATTTGATTCTCCATCTCCTAAGATACAATATATTCTACTTTCTGATTTAAATATCTTTGAACTAATTGCAAAGCCTGAAGCAATACCAACTCCTTGTCCTAGAGAACCTCCTGTTGTTTCAACTCCGATTGTTAAATCTATTGCGGTATGTCCTTGTAACTTACTTCCAAATTTTCTTAAATTATCTATTTCTGTTTTATCTATAAAACCTTTTTCAATTAAAACAGAGTAAAGGGCTGGAACCATATGAGCTGCGGATAATACAAATCGGTCTCTATTTGTATTAAATACACTCTTTCTTTGAATATCATTATCAAAATATTCTGATACTTTTTCGATTTGCATTTCTTCAAAGTATAGGTAGGTCATAATATCGGCAATACCCATAGCACCAGCAACATGGCCACTTTTTGCATTTGTGGTCATAGTTAATATATTCTTTCGAATATTATTTGATATAGTTTTTAGTTCTTCTAAAGAATGATTCAATTTGTATATTGAATATTTTTATTTAAAACTATCAGAAAAATAGCTACCCACAGAAATTGTATCTACATATTTCAAATTACCAAGTCTTTTACCACTTAATGATTTAATTGAATCAACAGAAATACCTCCATCTAGCTTTAACTTAAAACCAATGGATTTTAGCATTGGAATAGTATCTAATACTTCTGGTACAAATTTATTACCCTGCTTACCTGGCTCTACAGTCATTAATTGAATAAAATCAAACAGATTCAAATCAGATTTATATTCTAGTATCTTCATATCAGGCATCATATATACCCCGATTTTAAATGGCCTACAATTTGTTAAAGTGAATGATAGTAATTCTTCAAAGAAATCAGAATGAGTAAGTATGAATTCGTAACTAAATACTATTTCTTCAATTACTAAAAGATTCTTTTTCACTAATTCTAAATCAAAGTTTGAGCTCATAAAATGTAGTCCCACTTTATTTTTTGATCCGTTTACATATTTGTTAGTTATGTTAAATGCTTCAGGAAGTGCAACCGTTTCATTTTTAATTATTGAATTATCCAAAACATCAATTTCAATTTGAGGAAATATTTTACTGTAAACTTCTAATTGAGTTTCAAAAAGTTTTGAGTCTTTTGTAAGTATTGAGGGAACAATTTTGTTATCTGGTAGTAACTTCTGAATTTCTGTTAATTTCTTTTGTACTTCATCATGATGTTTTTGATTCATGGGGCAATGAATTAAAAAATATTACTACTTCATACCCATCTCTTCGATGGCTTTGATTTTTTCTATTCTTCTAACATGCCTCTCTTCATTACTAGCAAATTCAGTCTCTAACCATGGCTTTACTAAATCGTTGTATACAATGAGTGAGTCATTATCGTTATCATTTAATACTAATACATTTGAATTGTTATGCTCTCTAGATTTTATTGCTTCTAAATTTGTCTCACAAAGAGCTGCATATATACCTCTCACCTTATTTGCACAAATAGACATACCAATACCACTTTTACATATTAATATTCCTTTGGAACTTTCTTTAACAACAGTTTTTGAAAGCTCATAAGCAAAATCTGGATAATCATCAAGTGGATCGAAGGAGAATGGACCTAAATCTTTATATTCGATTTCTAACTTTTTAAAAACTTCTACTAATTCTTGTTTTAATTTAAATCCTGCATGATCAGAAGCGATGTAAACCATATTTTTTCTCCCAATTGATAAGATTTAGTAAAGAGGAAGCAGGATCACCATTTTCTAATATCATAGATGAAAGTAGTAATCCATCAACTTTCATTTCATAAGAGATCCTAATGTCATCTTCAGAGTTAATACCTGCTCCAATAAGGAATTTCTTTCCTTCAAGCATTTCTCTTAAGTTTTCAATTGTTTCAGGTTCTGTTGCAACTACACTATTCTTTGTCCCAATCAAAGCTTCTGGTTCGTATACATAAAATTCAGGAGCAAATACTCTAAATAGTTCAAGTTGCTTAATACTTTTAAAGCATAAAAATACTCTAACACTATATTTTTTACATAATTTGACAGTACTTTCAATTTGTTCAATGGATATCTCATGTTCAGCATGATTAACTATTGCATAACTTACTCCCAGATTATTAAGTACTTCAGGAGTAATATATCCAGTTGATTTTTCACTCTCAGATGAATCTACATGTTGTGCTACTGTAAGTCTGCTTAAAGCAGGATTTTGTAAATTGGAATATCTTGATAATTCAACTTGAGGTGGGGCAAAATATACCTCGGAATTAGCTTCAGAAACAATCTTTGAAAGTGCCATTCCACTATCTGCATATCCGGATTTGTAGTTTTTGTAATTTACTATTAACAATTATTTAAATTTAATATCTAAAGATTCTAAAATATAGTCAAGTACTATTACTACTAAAGATACTAACAAATTTAACTCTGCAAGACTAAGAAATATTAATAGTAAATTAACGCCAAAGTTTTCTTTGCTAGATAAAAGAGAATATCTAGATAGAATTTTCTTTGAATTAAATGAATAATTGTTCATATCTAATAGATGATGTTCATGTACTAAAAGGTTTTTTAATTCATTAAAAATTTATATCAAAACAGTATTTTTAGATAAAACGATTATTTTTCATTTTTTTAGGACCTTCATCTTGGGATCCGGACCGTACTTGTTTGTACCCGGTGTCCCAGCTATTAAAAAGAAATATAACATCACAAATTCACCAAA
>JBAXKR010000002.1:0-21418 GCA_037135235.1 bacterium
CTTAGTTACAGAATTTGCATATGTAGCTAAAATCCATCCCTTTGTACCTCCAACATCTATTTGAAGCCAGCCATCTTGTCTTGCATATACAACATATCTTTCTTTAGGAAATACTTTTGTAATAATATTACTGCCATTAGGAACATCTCTTACATTAAGTTTTCCATTTTCCGTAGATTTAATTTCTATCACATCCATTCCGTCCATATTTGAAGTAACCTCAACTTTAAAACTAGTTCCAGCAATTTTTGTTCCTGCTTTATTTGTAACTACAAAGTTCTGAGCTAATTTCCCAGCTTTAAGTGGAATCTTTACTTTGAATAATAGATCTTTTGTTTCTTTATCTAATATTATTTCATTATCTTCCAATAATTGAATTCTTGATAATGAACTCCAAAAATCACTTCCCGCATAGAAATCACTTTTACCATCAAATGGTGTGTCAGTAACAGCAAATAGGGCATTATCACCTCGACCATATATATTAAATCCTGAATTATTTGTTACATTAATTTTTACATCAATTAATTCTGCAGGTTTTACATTAGTATTTGCAATTGTTGCTTCTTTAACAGCTAATTGTATTTTTCTATTAGCTTGTTTTAGCTTTGGTAAAGTTAATAATACTTGTGAGTCAAATCCAGTTATAGGTGTTGATAAGGGAACTAAACTTAATTTAACAGTTTTATTCTTAACACTTAAATCAACTTGTAGTTTCTTTATTTCAATCTTCTTAATTACAAACTTTTCAGATAATGAAATAATAAAAGTTTCTAATTTTGCATAACTTTCAGCATCGAGTGCTTTACTTGATGAAGTTGTAAGTATGGGAATATTAATTGCGCCTTCTCCACCTAATATCTCAAAAGATCTTTCTTCTTTTTGTTTTGATCCTTCTAGTATTGTGCCATCTTGGCATGCAAGATATGCAAATGGAATATCTTTAGTTCCAAGTCTTGTCGTGAAGTAATAGTAAAGGGAATTAGCCCAGCTTTTACAATCATCTCTAATTTCAAGTGAATTAGAATCAACTACAACTAGATTTACTTTATTTACCTCTCCAAATTTCTTTTCCTCTTGGTATAAAGATTCATCAACACCCCAGTCAGCTCTAGTTAGAACATCTAATGATTCTGCTAATATTGGAGTAACTAATGTTGAGAAAATGAGAAAAGAGAGTAATAGTATGTCTATATTCTTTTGAATTGTATGCTTAGAAATGTTCATCTTCTTAGAGAAATATGTATATTACAATATACATAAAATATGGCTATTTCACAATCATAACAATGACACTTGAAGCATCAATTTCACCTTTCTTAAACTTGTAATCCAGATCTGCTAATTGTTCAAATTTTGTTTCTAATAATTTCCTAGAGAAGTTATTACTTCTTGAATATAGCTTTTTAAATACAAAAGGATGCATTGGAATCTGAGATGCAATTTCAGACTGTTCTAATCCTTTTTCTTTTAGTATTTTTATTTGTACTAGGGTACTTAAGTTACTAGTTAGATTAGCAATTAATGAAGGGTAGTTCTTGTAATCTTCAAATAGCTTTTCTGATAGTTTTAGCATTTTTGAATATTTTGAATGAAACTCAGTATTACTATTTTCTAAACTGCTAATTTCTATTAGATCAAGTATTGTTTCTAGAAGTTCAAAAATACTATGTTCGGCTGATTCACTTAGATATTTATTTATATCTTCTTTAGTTAATCTTTCGATTTTTAAACTTGCTAGTTTATCAATCTCATTAGCTATTACAGAAGTGTTTTCACCCACCCTTAAAGTCAACATATATGATTCATCATTCCCTATGATCATATTCTTTGATTGACCATACTTAATTACCCAATTATTCAAATCCCTATATGTAAGTTTTGGGAATTCTTCTACTTTGAATTTTTTTAAAATATATTTATACAGTACAGTTCTTTTATCTGCATTCTTATCTTCCCAAAGAATTATTGTATTATCACCCTCATCATTTTCTTTAGATTCTAAGTATTTTAAAAAGGATTCAAGAATTGTTTTAGTAGAATTTTGAAATATTCTTTTTATTACAACTGCTTTTTTTTCTCCAAATAGGGATATATCGAAATCTAAATTCAAATCATTCATATTCTTAGCATTCCCTCCATCTACTTTAACTATTTTTGAAAAAGTTTTTGATAAGGAGTCAATATATGAATTAAGTTTAAGTTCAGAATCATAATTGTTTTCTCCGTGAAGAAGAATTAGTTTCATTTTCGAATAAGTCTTAATAGGGCATAGTCAGAATACATATCTATCTTTTCAATTTTAAATTTTGAATCTTTTGGAAGCAGAAGTTGATCAAGATATTCATTAATTTTTTCAAAATTAAAGTTTTCAAGACCAACATTAAATGTCTTCAAAGAAGATCTTAAACTATCTGGAGACACTTCAAATGGCCCTAGATTAGCTGATTTTAATTGTAGTTGACCATTAGCAGGATTCTCAAACATTATCTTTATCCAAGGAGAATCAGTATATTTTTTACTTTTCACAAATACTTTTACACCTCTATCTAAGAATTCAGTTTTCCCTATTACATCTATTCCAAAATCTGTGTTTTCAAGATATGAATTAAATTCATCTTTACCAATTCTTACTTGTTCAACTAAGTTACTAGAAGAAGACAGTGCTGTAATAGCGTTTAAAAATTCTGGCTTAATGTATTGAGGAGTTGTTTTGGGTAAATCATTTGGTTCATATTGTTTAGCAAATACTGATAATGCAAATGTTAATGCTTTTTCTTTGTATTCAGGAACTGTTGAAATTAATATTACCCCCACAACAATAACTGCCATAAAAAGGCCACATCCTGTTGTTAAACAACTTTTAATGCTAAATCCACCACCTTCTCTTAGAATTATCTTTTCTCTTTCAATTAATATTGTTTGAGGAATTTCTCTTTTAGACTTTTCTTTTGAATCTATTTTTTGGTTGTCTTCTTGATTATCTTTCAATATTACTTAGTAAAAATATATTTCTCTAACTTTAGTAAATATCTTTTAAAAATATCTGCCTCTTCAATTTTAAATAGAATACTGAGAGTAACATAAAGGAGGGCACCAAAGAAAACAGTCGCTGTTGTTAAAAGTATTACACCAGAAACTTTTGCTGTATTTAAATTAGTTTCCCAGAATTTAGTTATTATGAACATGAATGTGAACATACTCATTCCAACTGATGCTTTAGCTAAAACTTTTATCCAGAATTCATTCCAAGTAAGTTTGAATAGCTTTTTGTTTATTGCAAATATGAAAAGAATAAAGGCTAAGATATTTGTAATCGAGGAACTTAATGCAAGACCTCCAACTGCAGCAATTCCAATAGATGAAGCATTGTATTTAAAGTAATCCAGATTAATTGTGATATCAAGAATAGAAAGAGTATCAAAATGTTTTAGGTATTGTGTGAAGGCAAGTCCTGTACCCATTCCGCATATTACTATAAAGCCGCCAATTAGTAGGGGAATAATAGTATTGTGGGCAGAAAAGAATAGTCTGTTATTTAAAGTATTAAGAACTTCTGGAATTAACCCAATAGAATAGAAAAGAATCATCCAAGCAATAAGTAAAGTTGCATCCCAAGAAAAGTTCCCATTTGGATATAGTCCGTACATAATACGAACAAGTGGAACACGAAGTACTATAAAGATTGCCGTTATAGGTATAACTAGAAATAGTATTTGATTAAATACTTTAGTAAAGAGTGCTTTGGCACTATTTTTATCTCCATCTGCAAAATGTTCTGCAAGTTTTGGAAATGCTACAACTGAAAAGCTATAGGCAACAAGTGAAAATGGAATACTCATTATGGATATACTAAGTGCATAAGCTGATAGAGATCCTTGTATTAATCTTAATGCAATTACTTTATCAAAAGCTATAGCAAATTGATCTGCTGCAAGTGTTAGTGTTCTAGGTATTCCAAGAACTGCCATTTTTCTAATCGCAGGATTTTTAAAATCGAGAATAGGGTAATACTTTAGTCCAAGTGATCTTATTGCTGGTAACTGAATTAGTATGTGAAAAATACAACCGATGTATACACCAATAACAAGTCCCCACAACTTATATTCATCTGGAAGTAGTGGGATTATTAATATAGCACCAATTAACTGTCCTATGTTATACAAGATTCCTGCAATTTGAGGAATAATGAATCTTTGCATTGTCTGAAGTCCAACACCAATAAAACTACTTACACCAAGGATTATTTGAGCAAATAAAAGTGCTCTAGTCATAATAACGATTCTAGATATCTCTCCAGGTGTAAATGGATTTATTGGATTAGCAAAGTTTTGAATTATCCAAGGAATAATTTGTCCTGAAAAAATAGAAACAATAATAGTTAATGTAGTGAAGAGTAACAAGCTACTATTAAGCCCAAGTGATAATACTTTTTCAAATTCTTCAAATCCTTTGACTTTTTTTACTTGAGAAAGTATTGGAATAACTGCTGCTGATAAAGCTCCAACAAGAAATACATTAGATAACATTTCTGGAAGGGTATATGCTGCAAAAAAAATGTCTAATTCTCTATTAACTCCTATCTTGTTAGCCATAGCAGTTTTTACAGCAAGACCTGCAAGTTTTGCCAGTAAAGCTATGCCCATTAGTATCACACTTACTTTCAAAGTGCTCTGAGGCTCTGATGTGAAAAATGTTTTGGTAAAACTAATGGCTTTTCTAACCAAAATATATTTCCGAAATGTATTTAATTTACGAACTAGACTTTTTCTACTTCTGGCTTTATTCCATTTTCACTATCTTTTTTCTTAGCTTGTTTAATAGATAACTTAACTCTACCTTGTTCATCTATTCCAACAACTAATACTCTTACTCGATCACCTTCTTTAATTATCTTAGTAATATCTTTTACAAATGTATCAGATATCTCAGAAACATGTACAAGTCCAGAAAATGCTCCTAGATCTACAAATGCTCCGTATTCTTTAATACTATCAATAATACCATCATATACTTTCCCAACTTCAGGCTCTGCTACTATGTTATCGATCATTCCAAGTGCTTTTTCTAAGCTATCTTTAGATACAGCTGTTACAAATACTGTACCATCATCTTTAATATCAACATCAGCACCTGATTCTGCAATGATTGCTTTGATATTTTTACCACCTGGACCTATTAATTCCCCAATCTTATCTTGCTTTATCTTTAAAGATTGTACTTTTGGTGCAAACTCACTAAGTTCTGCTCTAGGTTTATCTATAACTGCAGACATCTTTGAAAGTAACTCAAGTCTTTTAACTCCAGCTACCTTTAAAGCTTCTTTAAGAATAGAAACCTTTACACCTTTTAATTTGTTGTCCATTTGAATTGCAGTTACTCCATTAACACTTCCTGCAACTTTAAAGTCCATATCGCCAAAGAAGTCTTCTTTATCTGCCATATCTACAACTAACTTGTACTCGTCTTGTGTATCTCCAGTAACAAGTCCAATTGCAATACCTGCAACAGGAGCTTTTATTGGAACTCCAGCTTCCATTAAAGCAAGAGTTGATCCACAAGTTGATGCCATAGAGGATGATCCAGATTGTGAAAGAACTTCACTTACAACTCTAATTGTATATGGAAATTCTTCTTGAGATGGAACAACATACTTTAAAGCTTTTTCTGCTAATGCACCGTGTCCAATTTCTCTTCCACCTGGGTTATATGAATATCTACCTGGCTCTCCTAGAGAATATGAAGGTCCGTTATAGTGGTGCATGTAATGCTTTATCTCTTCTCCTTCAAAACTATCTAGAGTTTGAGCAAGTCTTGATGAACCTAAAGTTGCAACAGATAGAGCTTGTGTTACACCTCTTGTAAAGAGTGCAGAACCATGTACTCTAGGTAATACTCCTACTTGAATATCTATTTCTCTTATCTCATCCATAGCTCTTCCACTTAATCTTTTTTCCTCAGACAAGATTCCTTTTCTCATAATCTTCTTTGCAAACTTGTACATACAATTTGCAATATCAGTTTCACTAATCTTGTCTTTAAACTTTTCTACAAGTTCAGCTTTAACTAAGGCCATTTTTTCATCATATAGTTTGTCATGAGTTCCATACATTGCATCTACAAATTTATCATTATAGTTAGCAATTAATTCTTTCATAACTTCTTCATTGGCAACTATTGGCTCATATGTCATCTTTTCTTTTTTAACTTTCTCAATGAATCCTTTTTGGAAAGAAACATATTTATCAAATTCAGAAGCTGCCATATCGAATGCCTTATCCATTTCTTCATTTGGAACTTGGTTTCCACCAACTTCAATCATTGTTACAAGATCTGAGTATCCACTAAATACTAAATCCAACTCTGATGTCTCCATACTTGATACAGTAGGGTTTACCATCAAAGTACCTTCAATCTTTCCAACTCGAACACCAGCAACTGGACCATCAAATGGTACTTTAGAAGTACTTAAGGCAGCAGAAGCTGCATTAATTCCTAGTAAAAGTGCATCATTCTTATCATCATATGATAATACTGTGACTATTAATTGAACTTCATTTTTGTATCCTTCTGGAAAAAGTGGTCTTACAGATCTATCTATTGCTCTTCTTTTTAGAACAGCTTCATCTGTTGGAAATCTTTCTCTTTTGACAAATCTTGAAGATGAAATTCTTCCTCCTGCGTAGTATTTCTCAACGAACTCGACAGTTAGAGGAAAATAGTCGAGTGTGGATGGTTTATCGGAAACCGTTACGGTTGCTAGAACTACTGTATCTCCTGCTCTTGCAACTACAGCAGAATCGGCCCTACGAGCCATAATACCTGTTTCCAGGCTGTAATGAACGCCGTCAATGTCGGCTTCATGTTTTACATTGTTATTGAATAACATGTATGGGATTTCGCAACACCTTAGTAGTTTTAACTACAAATTGCTAAGACTTTTGTTAGGTCTCAATAATCTGTAATTAAAAAACTACCTTTAGTGCGAAATATAAAATATAAATTATATGCATTTTAACAGAAAAGAGGATATATGAGAAATCTCAACATGAAACAGTTTTAATTTAAGAATCTATTGGAATTCCCTTGGATCCGTCAAACATTATTGAAACCTTATCTTGCATTGAAACTTCATTGTTAGGTTGTTTTAAAACAGGTTTAGACGAAATCTGTTTTTCAGATCTAATAAACATTTGAGAAACTAATTCTTGTTTTAAATCTTCAGAGGATAATTCAAGTGGTTCATTAGCAGGTTCTATTTCACCTAGGCTTATTACGGTTTGTTTTGGTTCTTCAGGAGACATTGTTAAAGGTTTAAAAGTAATTTAAATTTGAAAGATTTGAATTATATCAGAAAGATTTCTATTAATTAAATTAAATCAATTGCTAATTGAGTATCCCTTAATATATTAAGTATAAAGTTGGGGTAATTACTAGCATTTCCATAATATGTTTTAAATATTCTTTCCTTCGAAGGATCAGTTTTATATTTTTCAATAGATTGCCATTCCTGAAGTAATTCAGATATTTGTAATTTTACTTCATTTCTTTTTTCTTCATTTGAATATATTAATTCGGATTCCCTGGATATTGTTTCAAGTAATTTCCCTACTTTCGTTATGCCTTCTGGATATTTTACTCTAAGGTCATTTTTAGTTATACCTTCACGTTCAAAATATCCTTCTTGGAAAGTATTAATTAACGAAGGTAATTTTCCCAAAATATATTTTCTTTTTTCCTTCTCTGCAAGATCTTCACTTAATGGGACTGATATGTTTTTTTTGTTCCTTTCATTCATTTTTTCCTTATTAATAATTTTCCCTGCAATTTCAGTTACTACTCTTTGCTTAGTTTTAATTTTTCCTATTGTTTCATTTTTCAAGCTGGTTAAAAGTTGTTGAATATCAAACATAAAATTTGATTTTGGAGTTGCATCATTTACTATATATTGATTTTCCTTTACACCTCTAGTATCAGAGTGCCCAACACCACCAACTACTTTTACCCCTAATGCTAAATCGTATACTGGTAATAAATTGGAGGGATAGAAATTTGAATCAGGAAATATTTCTGAAAAAATAATTGAAGTAAGTGTTGCAGCATGAGAGCATATAATTGCTACTTTCCCATCATTCCTTGGTGCTGGTAGAAAACTAAATTTAGTATTCAGTACTTGCTCTGCTTCTTTTAGTGTATCTTTTGAATACACATCAGAGAAACTATATATTGATGCCTTCCTTATAGCATCTTCAATCTGTTTAGTTGTTGCTTTCCCCATCTTAGAAGCAACTGCGCCTAGTGCTTTTCCTATCTCAGTATATCTAAGTTTTGTAATCTCTTTTGCAATCTCTGAAAGTCTCTGTCTTTCTAATAAGCTGAGAGAAATTTCTTGGGCTTTGACAGGTGCACTTTCGTTGTTATTTTTAGAGTCTACTGTAAATTCATAATAGAATTTATCGGTATCATTGATATTTGAATCTTTTGAGAATACTAATCTGTAGTATCCAAATTTTTTATCATACTGAACCTCATAATCTTTTCCAATGGAATATTCGAGGTCAGTTCCATCATTAATCTTTATTCCAGTAAGTTTACTGTAAGGTACTCCATATAGTTGAAGTATTATATTTCCTAATTTATCTTTAACTACTTCAGCAGGTTTTTGTGATTTAATGGTAATGAAGTCAGAAGTATTTTGAGGTAAATCATATTTTTGATATTCACTAGTTTCTTGGATATCTTCTGAAGGGAATGCTAAATACTTAATTGGTAATATATCACTCCTTTGTAAGATATTAGGAGTTGTGATAATAAACTGAGGATTATTTATTGCACTTTCTCGAGAATTTAGTATATCTTTTTTGTCTGCAGATGATTCTTTGGTAGCTTTCCCAAATGTTTGAGCAAGTATTTCATTAACCTCATTTTTTATCTCAATTGCTCTTTTTTTTGTAGAAACTTCTGCCTTGTGAGTAGTTTCAAAGGGAACAACAAATCCTCTAAAGTTGATATCCATCCCTCCTCTTTCTATCCAACGCATCATTTGATAACGATAATTGGGATTGTTTAGTGCAGATTGTAATCTGGTTAGATAATTCCATGAAGTAAGTCTATTTAAGCAAAAAGAACTTAATCCTTCTGATTTGAGATCACCAATTTTTAGTGGTTCATCTATATCAACGCCCCTTACTAATGAATTCCAAAGTGATTTGTTGTTAATGGAGGAGTTAAATACATCTAGGAATAAAGATTTAGCCGGGTGATCAAGAATATATTCGTCATCTTGTTTAACAATAAGTTCACCTTCTGTAAATGTATCAGGAATTGTATTGTATTTAGTTAATAGATATTCTGTATTTGAAAGTTTTGTATATACAACCTCTAATTCTGCAAGAATATTTAGCATTTGATTAGTTGTGAAAAATGCTTCATTATTAATGAAACCATTTCGACTAAATGGGGATACGTTTCCCAAAGCTAAAAATTTACTTTTTAGTAACTCAACAAGACTTTTAGAATCGATTGCTGAATAAGTTTTATTATCTTTTTCAATATCAAATTCAAAACCGTCTTTACCGGTAATTTTTATACCAATTGGCAAATCTGAAAACTCACTTCTATCTTCCTTCGGATTTATCACAAATTTGAATTCTCCTTGATCAATATGATTTTTAAAACCAGTGCTAGTTTGAATAAATACTCCAGGTATTTTCCAACCAATTGTTACAAATGATATTTGGTCTATGAATCCGTACTGGTCCAATATTTCGGAAATTGTGTCGGTATAAAGTTTAGTGTAGCAATTGCCAACTCTTGATTTAAGTTCACTTATTTTTTTTATCGCGTAATTTATTGAGTCATGTGGCGAATCAATTTCTGTAAGAAGGTTATTTTGAATGTCCCTATTATATTGTGATTTAAGATTAGTATCTGTAGCAAGTCTTCTACTAAATTCTTCTGAATTAGAAATCCCATGTCTACTCATAACCTTTCTCCTTGCAAGTCTTTCAAAATCTGCATAGAGCATGGGTTTTTGAGAGTAAATTAGCTTTGTGATTGATCTTAAGTCAGCTATTATAGGGAAATAATCACGTAGGTATGATTTGCTGTTCACTTCAAGTAAATAGTTACTAAACTCTTCCATTTCTGATTTTGCAATATTGAACAATTTTTCAATTGCTACAATTACTTCAGGTTGGATAGCATCAGGGAAATTAATAGCCATATAGGATGATTTATAGTTTACAAAATCAGAGTAAACACTTTCGCTATAATTGTACTTACCACTCATCCAGTACTTAATCCCATTATATTCTGTATGTAATGTATCGAACCACTCAATAAATTTAGGGGAATATTTTAGTGAAGCAAAAAACCTAATTACTCCAATAACTGGAAAAGTATCTGCATCAAATTTATCTAGAGCATCGTGTGAAACAGGATCTAGACTATCAGCAGGAAGTCTTGTCGCAAAATCCTGACTAACAGGTATTAGTTGCTCTGCTTTAATTTTTTCTTCTGGCAAAGTTTGTTCTGACATATGTTTTAATTATAGTACTACTACCTTTTCTCCTGTTACTGTTACTTGGAAGTAATCAGTATTTGTTGTTGTTAATGAATCCATAAGTGTATTTAATACCTTAACTTCCTTATTCATATCTGTAGTATCATCAACTTTAATAATTTTATCGTTGTAGAGAATAATGATTCTTCCAAACTCATTAAATAGTACTAATTCTGGTTTAAAACTTAAACTTTTGTTCATGAACTCATAATTTTTAATATCTTCAAGTGTTTTAGCTTGATCAGCTTCATCTAAAAAACTTAGTTGTTCAAGATTAAATTCATTGTTTGCCTTTGCTTTGTCTAGATATATACTTTTAGCTTCAGTATATGCATCTTTATGTAATCTTTTTAATTCCGATATTCTGTAGGTGATTAGTTTCTTTTCAAATTCATCTAGCTTTTTTATTCTTTCTTTTTCATCTTTTAATAACAGAATATTATTTTTAGCCAGTGCTTGATCAGGTTGCATTGGAATATCTTCAAGGTTAAGTCTTCCACTTAGTAGCTTATATGATATATCACTAAGTGTAAGCTTTTCTGTGTTAATTTTACTTCTCACTTCCATATAGTTATTATCCCAAATTGAATTATGTGTTGATGTTACTACTAAATATTTAATTGATTTTTCTTTAATATCTACATTAATTTTATCAGGCAATACCTTCTCTACCTTAATAGTCTCGATTAAATCAAATAGTTGAGTAAGTCTTTTTTCAATTTGGGAAGGAAATATTATAAAAAAGTTTTGACCAATGTTTGGGTTAAGTAGTGTCTTGATCTCTTCTGAATTAATATATTTGGTAGGAGATATGTTAATAGTTTTAATTACTAACTTATCTTTATTCACATAAACATAACCAACGGATCCTAGTATTAAAACTATTAATAATAATGGGGCGAGCATTCGGAATGAGAAAATCCTTAATATTGAAAACTTTCTTTGTGTTTGATTTCTTTTAACTGTATTCCTTTCTGGTACAACATATTTTACAACTCGTAAAGTATCTTTAATGTCTGTTTTACCTCTTTTAACTTGTTTCCAATTTCTAAATATCATCTTAGTTGATTGAAGTCTTAAGCTAAATTGATTAGTATATATTCTAGTCTGATATATTATAACTATACATTGTTTAATCTCTCTTTTCTAAAAAACAAATCAAAGGACAAAGATCCTTTTTCTGAAAATACCATTGCACTTGATGTAGGTACAGAATATGTTAAATCGGCAATCTTCTCAATAACAAATGGGCAGGTGCATATAAAGGGGTATTCAAAGGCTAAACAACAATCGGATGCAATGAAGGGGGCAATGATAGTTGACCTTCAAAATGTAATCGAAAATTGTGATCTTGCAATTGGTGAAGCATTATCAAGTGTAGATAAATCAGAGCCACTTCCTAAAAAAGTAATTCTAGGAATTGCTGGAGAATTGGTTTATGGAATTACTGTAATGTCGAGTTTTGAAAGAGATAATCCAGAAAGTAAAATTGATCAGTTGGAACTTGATAAAGTAATCTCAGATGTTAGAAAGAATTCATTCCCAAAGGCAAAAGAACAAATAGTAAAAGATATGGGAATGGAGAATATGAATATTGAAGAAATTGATAGTGTAATTAATGATACTTTCATAGATGGCTTTAGAGTTAATAATCCTATTGGTTTTGTAGGTAAAAATGTATCATTTAGAGTATTTTCAACATTTTCCCCATCTGTACATTTAACTTCACTTAAAACAATAGCTAAAGCACTCGACTTAGAAATATCAGCAATAGTTGTTGAACCATATGCTATAGCTAGAGCATTTAGAGGCTCTAAGTCTGACAAGTTTAGTGCAGTATTTGTAGATATTGGAGGAGGAACAACTGATTTAGCACTGGTAGAATCTGGTGGAGTAATTGGAACTAAAATGTTTGCTTTAGGTGGAAGAGTATTTACTAAAAGAGTTGAGCAAGTATTAGGACAGCAATATGATATTGCTGAAGAAAAAAAGATACTTTACTCTGAGGATAAATTAGAACCAATTGAAAAGATAAAGATCGGAAAAGCAATGATTAGGGATGCTAAAACTCTAGTTAGAGGAATACATTTGTCTTTAGAAGACTTTGAGGATATTGAGAACTACCCATCTCAAATATTACTTTGTGGAGGTGGAAGTCTACTACCTGAAATTAAAACTGAAATATTAAATTATCCATGGTTACAAGAATTACCATTCACAAGATTTCCTAAAGTCGACTTTATTCTTCCAGATATGCTTTCAGATATAATTGATGAAACTGGAAAAGCGAATAAGGTGACAGATGTTGCAGCACTATCACTTGCCAGAATGGCACTTGAGATAAAGAATAAATAAATATGATACAAAAGATAACAGAACCTGAAAAAATATTTGTAGAACTTGATGATGAAATAACCTTCGTTGCAGAAAAGGTTAGAAACGCTTTATCTGAAAGAGTAGTACTAATAGTTCCAGATAATGCAATGCTTTTGTCTAGTCTTATCAGTATTAAAATACTATATAAAGAACTACTTGTCACAGATAAAGCTTCAGTATTCATTGTTAAGGATGAGCATGGCTTCTCTATGATTAAAAAACTAGATTTACAAGTGGTAAAAAATGCAAATGAGATAACTGAAGATATGTGGATGTCTGCAAGAATGGCAATCGATGAAGCATTAAGAAATCAAAGTAAGAAAAAGTCAGATCTTCTTGAGAAAAGAAATCTTCAAAAAACTCAAGTTGATGAAAAAGAAACCCAAAGAGTAGATGAAATAATTAATCAATCAAAAAGGGAAGTAGCAAATGAGGTAACTCATACAATTGTACAAGAGGATATAAAGGGGAAGAGGGATGCTCAAACGATAAACTATGATTTATACAAAAAGACAAAGAGATTACCAGCAAGAGTTCATAATGTTGGAGATAGAGTATTCGCATCAGGTGGTGATATTTCTGAATTTGAAGAAGTACAAGATAATATTAAACTAGATACTTCACAAACATCTGGTATTGAAAATGTTGAATCAAATAAAGGAAATTTACTTAATAGAAATTTTAACAAACATATTGATAACAAAGATTCAAACAATAATCCTGAAAATTTAATGGATAGAGCTACAAAGAGAAAATTAAACTCTAGTAATGTAAGTATTTTTCATAAAATCTCAATATTCTTTAGTAATATTAGTGAGCATTTTTCGAATAAGATTGTGAATGTTAAAATTAAGAAAGGAAAAGGACTTCTAGTTATTCCAATACTTTTACTTTTTGTTATCTTTGTAATATTAAGTGTCACAGTATTTCCATTTGCAAGTGTAAGACTTTATGAAATTAGTTCTGAATATACTGCAACAGAGGATATTCTTGGAACTACTACATCTACTGTTCCTGATACTGCAACACTATCTGTTCCACTAGAAGTATTGATTGTTAATGTTAATGGCTCACAAAGTCTAGATACTACAACTGAAAAAGAAATAGGGACAACTAAAGCTACTGGTTCTGTAACTTTCTATAATAAAACAGATGCTCCAATTACTGTTCCTGCAAATACAGAACTTACTATTAAAGTATTAGGTACTAACTATACGTATCTTACGACAACTGCTGTTAGTGTGAATAAAAAGACAACTAGTATAAGCGGAGAGGCGTGGGGATCTAAAGATACTAATGTAGTTGCAAGTAATACAGGAGCTTCCTACAACATTACAAATCAAGGAACTTTAACGTTTACAATAAATGGTTTTAATAGTACTTCATTAATTGCAACTATGTATCCTGTTAGTGCATATAGTGGGGGAGCTTCTAAGAAAACTAAAGTAGTATCTCAAGCGGATGTAGATAAATTAAAAAAAGAATTAACAGCATCTCTAAAAGCACAAGCTAGAACTGAAGCAACAACTAAATTTGGTGAAACTTATCTTTTAGTAACTCCTGAAGCAGATTTTCAAATTGATACGGACAAACTAAGTGCTTCAGTTGGACAAGAAGCGACAAGTGTTGATTATGAAATAGTTGCAAAAGCAAGCGTAAAGGGAATTTCTAAATCAAATATTGAACTATTAGCAAAAAACTATTCAGAAGAAAAGTTAAAACAACTAGGTGATATAGAGATTAAAACATCTAGCTCAAAATATACACTAACAAAGTTTGAAAAAGATATTGCTACAGTAAATTTGAATATGAATGCTACATATTATGTAAATGTTGATCAAAATAAAATAAAACAAGATACAAAATCAAAGACAATATCTGAAGTAAATTCTATTCTTGAAAAACTATCACCATCAACAAAAGTGTCTAAAATTGACCTATTCCCTCAGTATCTTCCAGAGTTTTTAAGAAAATTCCCATCAGAAGTCAGTAAAATAGATCTCCTTATTGAGAAAAAATAATCTAGTTTTAATATTGGTCTAATATCCTATCAGGTATAGTCCAGGCAATTAATTATTAACTAGATGAAGTGGTAAATTACCAATCTTCATCTGCCCAAATCACATTTCTAAAACTGTTTTTCTTTCTCCTTCTCCTTATTGCATACTTTTCCCCATACTTTGGGAGTATTCAAAAGGTTTTTGCAGACCCGTATTATCCAGGATTTAATGTTAATAACTGTCAGTTCTCAAATATTAATGGAGTATCATATTCTGCTTTGAGTGCAAGTGTTAGCTATAATCCGTCAGATGTAAAAGGTTACGAAACTAACTGGGTAACATCGCATAGATTTACTGATGTTGCAACTCCTTACTATCCATCAGCTCGCAGATACGACGATATTGCTGATAAAGTATCTCTACCACCAAACTCTAAAGTGGATGTTTCTATGTGGGTTTGGAACTATACAACTCATGATGTATATGTGGACTCAGCAGATTTGTTTATGTCAAAAACAAATCCTAGTGATGGAGATGTTACGAGGCTTGGAGCAGGTGGATCATATGGTAGTACTAGCTGGAATCTTACAAGCGGACAAGATTCACGAAGTGGTAAGAAAGTATCGGTCCCAGTAAAATCCAATTTTTCATATCATGCAAATGATTTAGGAAAGGTAATATATTCATTTGATACTATTCAACCCATTCAGCTTGTAAGAGTAACTCCTAACTATTACTGGGATGGTCCTAGTTTAAAGGTTGGATATGAAGTATTTTTAAAGAATGTATCTTCATATGATTTATGCAATATTAATGTTCATCATGTGATGGCAAATGGAGAAGTACATGATGAAAATATTTGTATAAATGCAAATTCCAGTTATTTTTTCTCATATACAGCAAACATTGGCACCAATTATCCTCTTAATATTTCTGACGGTTTAATCAAGATAACTGATCCTAATCGTCATACAGAAATAGTCGCTTCCCCAAGTAATACTTCTTCAAAGGATATAGGGTCTATTGTCGTTTGGCGAGACGATAAAGATCATTCTTCCCCAGCTGGTACATATGGTGCACAACCAGGCTGGGGAAATACCAGAGGTACATTTGGAGTTGAATTAATTCCATATAGCTTTGATATAAAAGTAGCTGGAATGAACATGTTAACTCAAATAATTAATACAGAGACTATTACAAATCTTACAGCAATAAAAAATGGAAGAACTTCACAAGTTAATAGTAAAGAATTTCTTCCAGGTGATGAAATACAATATAAATACTATTTAAGAAATTTAGGCACATCAGTTCCTAGACTTAATTTTGCATTTGATATTGAAAAAGATAATAAAATATACGATCAAGAGATAATTTCAAGTGTGATCAACGATACTGCAAGTACAGTCTCTACAAATAAACTTGAAAGTAATGACAAAGTCGATATATATATTCCAGAGTTTGGACTTGGGCAAGAAAGAGAAATCAGTATTGTTTACAAAATTCTAAATGTTAATTTTGATAAAAAGAAGAAGGAATTAGAAAATTATGATTCAGAAATACAACTTGCAAATGAACTTAAAAGTAATGTAAATATCACAAATTCTACTAATTCAGATAACATACATTATGATACTGTCTTGAATATGAAGTTGGCAGATGCAAATATAAATATCAAATCCGATAAATTAGTTTATGATAATTTTGAAATTCCTCAATATGACTTTGAATTAATTAATAATTCAAAGTATAAAGTTTCACTTTCTCCAGTTCTTACTTTAACAAATCAAGAATCAGAAGATATTTCGAAAGCTAATATATTTCCTAAAGATTCAATATCATTAAGTGAGAATTCAAATCTTAAATATTCTCTCTCAACAAAGTTTGCTAATTCTACTAGTCAGACAGATGCAAGATTGGCTTTGGAATCTAGCTTTGTTGATGAAAACTTAAATACTTATCCTGTGATTTCTAAATCAATTATAGTCGGAGTATTGAATCCAAATATTCAAGTTACTAAAAGAATTGCAGGTGGAGATAACTATACTATTGGAGATACAATTGGTTACGAAATAGAAATTGAAAATATTGGAGATGGAATCGCTAGGGATGTGCATGTTGAAGATATATTAAGTGATGCGTTTGTACTAGATTTAAAGAATATTAAAGCTGCTAAGTTTGATGCTGATACAAGAATATTAAGTTGGGATATAGGTGATATTGAGTCAAAATCTAAATATAAATTAAGATTTACTCTTAGTGTTAATAGTGATGGAAGTCTCTCAAATGGAGACAAGTTATTGAACTTTGTTAGTGCTAAAGCATCAAATGAGGTTAATACTAAGAAAGCTGAAAGTATTGCAAACCTATACTGTGCAAATATTGTTGGATTTGCTTGGCTTGATGTAAATAGAAATCAGATAATTGATCCTTTTGAAAAACTACTCTCTAACCAGAGTGCTAGTGTGAATATTAAGTGGTCAAATACTAGTGAACAAATATACTCAAGCTCAATATTGCTTACAGATTCAAATGGAAAATTTAAGCAAGACTGTGTGCCATATGGAAAAGTTATTAAAGTTATCTTTACTAAACCTTTGGAGTATTCATCATTAAGTAGCCCTATTGAATATAGCTTTATATTTAACAACCCATTAGTTAATGGGGGAGTTCTAATCGGAACTGAAAATATTGAATTAGAATCTAATGTTGAAATAGTAAATAGTGAAGCTAAAGAAGTACTTATGGGGGTATATAACGAAGAGATTGTAGTTGAACCTAAAATATTAGCTGTAACTGGAGAAAGTACTAATTTTGGATTATTAACTTCCCTTATCTTCCTTATTCCATCAGGGCTAGTAATATTAAAAAGATTTAAATTCAAAAAGTTTAAATCAGAAATCTAATTTTGTTAGGAAACTATCTTCATGTTACCATTATGTAATGAAATCAATACAAATAATTACAATTTTTCCAGATGTATTTAAAGAAGTTCTTGAGACAAGTATCATTGGTCGTGCAAAGAAAAAGGATGTAATTGATATTACAGTTCATGATTTAAGGAAATGGACAAGTGATAATCATAAAACAGTTGATGAAAGACCATTTGGTGGTGGAGCAGGAATGCTTATGACCTATGAGCCTATTCAAAAAGCACTTCTTGAATTAGATCCAAAACATGAGGCTTTTCGAATCCTAACTTCTCCTAGAGGAAAACTTCTTAAACAAAACTATGTAAGAGAACTTTCAAAGAAGGATCGGGTTATAATTCTGTGTGGACATTACGAGGGAGTGGATCAAAGAGTAAGTGATAACTTAATAGATGCAGAATTATCAATTGGAGAATATATTCTCTCTGGTGGGGAAGTTGCCTCTATGGTAATAGTTGATTCTATAACAAGATTACTAGATGAATCTTTAGGAAACCCAGAAAGTCTAACTTCCGAAAGTTTTGATGAAGAAAAATATATTGAATACGATCAATATACAAGACCTGAAGTAATAGAAACTAAGGATGGTAAAAAACTTTCTGTACCTGAAGTTCTTCTATCTGGAAATCATGCCAATATTGAGAAATGGAAGCAAGAGTCTGCAAAGAGAAATACAGAGAAATATTTAAATGAAAATATATAACCCACTTGCTATTTATTACATCTTTGTTTTTTGCTAAAGTATATTATTAACATATTGAGCAATAAATCATGGGTAAAATCATTTTTGTATATGGAACCACATCTGGTAATACTGAATGGGTTGTAAAATCTGTTTCAGATGCAATGAAGGAAGCAGGAAATGAAATAACTCTTCAAAGAGTAGAAGGTGTAAAGATAGATGAACTTAATAACTATGACCTAATTGTTCTAGCTTCTCCAACATATGGAGAAGGACACTTACAAGAGTACTTCGAACCATTCTATAAAGACTTTGTTACTAAGCAATTTACTAATAAAAAGTTTGCAAGTATAGCTCTAGGTGATAGTAAAAATTATGACGTGTTTTGTGGAGCTGCAGATATATTGGATGAAGGAATTAAAAAAGTTGGTGGAGTACAAATAATGCCTACATTAAGAATTGATGGAATGGTATTTGGAAGAGAAGAAGAATGGAAAACATGGGGAAAAACATTAGCTAGTGTTTTAGCAAAATAGAAATATTAGTTTCATAAAATGAACTCACTAAACTGCCTATTAAAACCAACCTCCATATGTGTTTACGGAGTATCTAAAGATCAAAATAAGTTGGGTTCAGTAATATATAACAACATTCTACTGAATGGATTTAAAGGAAAACTTTATCCAATTAATCCAAAATATTCCACTTTAGGAAATTCAATTTGTTATCCTGATGCAAACAGTATTCCAGATCCAGTTGAACTTGCAGTTATTGCTACACCTGCGCATACAGTTCCTCAAATACTAGATGATGCTGGAAGGAAGGGAGTAAAAGCAGCAATAATCATATCGGCAGGTTTTAGCGAAACTGGAGATATTGGAAAAGCATTAGAAGAAGAATTAAAAGTAATATCTCTAAAGTATTCCATTGCTTTACTTGGTCCTAATTGTCTTGGATTAATAAATACAGAATCAAATCTTAATGCATCATTTGCTCAATTTTATCCAGCTAAGGGAAATATTGCTTTCGTTTCACAATCAGGTGCATTTGGCACAGCACTATTAGATTTTGCTGCAAAAAAGAACTTAGGTATTTCTCAATTTGTATCTGTAGGTAATATGTCTGGAATTGATGAAATTAATTTCATCGAAGAATGGCTTAAAGATGACAGTATTAAAGTAATAGCTGCATATATTGAAGAATTTGGCAGAGGTCTTGAATTAGTAGAAGTTATTAAAAATTCAAAAGTTAAAAAACCAATAATAATACTTCATCCTGGAAGTTCTATTGAAGCAAGAAGCGCAATTGCTTCACACACTGGTTCTATTGCATCAGCATATAGTACTGCAAGTGTTGCGCTTAAAAGTGCAGGTGTAATTGAGGTAAAAAGTATCGAAGATATGTTTAATTATCTTCTAACTTTTAGTTGGGGAAATTCAAATAAATTATCAGATAAAAGTATTACCATACTCACAAATGCTGGAGGTCCTGGTATTATGATTACTGATCTCATAAGTGAAAAAGGAATTAAACTTACAAAACTTACAGATCAAACTGTAACTAGTTTAACAAATGTTCTTCCTGAAGAATCTTCAAAGCATAATCCAATAGACTTAATAGGCGATGCATCTTCGAAAAGATATAAGGATGCTTTGGATATACTTTCAAGTAGTAATGAAGTTAATAATATTATTGCAATATTAACTCCTCAAGCAGTTACAGAAGTTGAAGAAACATCAAAAACAATTACTAATTTTTCAAAAAGTACAACTAAGAATATTTTCCCACTATTTCTAGGAGGAGAATATATTCAAGTAGCTCTTGATAGATTTAAATCCAGTAAAGTCCCATTTTTTAAATATGATGAAGATTGTGTAGATGCAATAAATGCGTATCTAAACTACTACTTTGAATCTGAAAGTGATATCTCAAGTCAGGAGAGTAATTTGAGTTTGAATGAAATAATTAATCTGAACAAATCAAAAATATTAAGTAAAATTAGTCTAGAAGTAACAGTTGAGCAAACATCTCTAAGTGAGCAAAAGGTTATGGAATTAGCAAAACAATTTAATATTACAACTCCACTTAGTATAGTTATTCATTCAATTGAGGAGTTAGTTGAAGCAATTAAATCAAACTCATTACTTACTGATCAAGGAAAACTTTCTAAAAAATTAGTATTAAAAGCTACTACTAAATCACTAGTTCATAAAACTGATGCAAAAGCAGTATTTTTGAATATTGAAACTACAGATGAATTGAAAAAATCTTATCTAGAATTAATCACTAATATTAATACTGCGAATAAAGATAGTAGTGCATCTGGAAATCCTGAAGTACTACTTCAAGAAATGTTGAGCTATCCACTGGAACTATTCTTAGGAATTAATAGGGATGGAGGTAGTAATGTGTACGAAAGTAGAACTGGATTTGGTCATATATTGGTATTTGGAATGGGAGGAATCTATACAGAAATTATGAAGGATTTTTCTATGGGACTTGTTCCTATGAATAGAATAGAAATATTGAAATTAATATCAAATACTAAAGTTAGTGAAATCATAGATGGAGCAAGAGGACAAAAAGCTTTAGCAAAAGAATCCCTTGTTGATCTCATTACTAAACTTCAAAGTATGGTGCTAGTTTATCCTGAAATATCGTCTATTGATATTAATCCAGTTATGATTAATGATATAAATGTAATTTGTGCTGATTTTAAAATATTCGTAAAAAAATAATATGAGAACAAGATATTCAATAAAAATTGTAGGACAATCAGGCCAAGGTATAGATACGGTTGGGAAAATTGTTGCTAAGTCTTTAAAGAATGCAGGATTTTATGTTTTTGGATATAGGGAATATCCATCAT
>JBAXKR010000003.1:0-20889 GCA_037135235.1 bacterium
GTTGAACTTGTACGCTGCCTGCTGGTTCGTGCTAGTGTTGAGCCAGTTGACAAAGCGGCAAGCATCCCAGAAACTGACGAAGTTCATCGGCCGATTCGCGGAGTCCGAAGCCACGCTGTACGTATAGCTTCCCGGCGCGCCGCTCCGCTGAATATTGCAACTGTAGTATTTATGGCAGTAACTGCATTATTCATATTAATTAATATGGCGAAGTTTGTATCAGAGGGAAAAAGAGAGATTGGAATATATAGAGCAATTGGAGCAACTAAAGGTGATATTAGACTTCTCTTCATTCTTCAAACATTAGCATATATCATACTATCCCTATTCTTAGGAGCAGTAATAGGGTCAGCTGTCATATTTGGAATTAGTAATCTTATGGTTACTCAAGCAAATTACTTAATAAACACATTAGTTGGAAGTACTGTTTCCATATCAGGAAGTATTACAACAGCTGATTTCTTAAAGTTTGATTTACAAACATTAGGAATATATACAGGAGCAATGTTACTAATAACATTAATAGTATCCCTAATTCCATCTGGGCAAGCAGCTAAAGTTAGTCCTATTGAAGCAATTAGGAATGCGTAAGTAAAATATATTAGTTTAGAATTAAAAAAGAAACTACCTTGGGAAACTAAGGTAGTTTTATTTTGAGATATTGTCAGTATACTTACAAAATGCTAGTGTAAACTATATTTTTCTCTAAATATCAATATTATGGAGCAAGCAAATCATACAAATGGGAGCATAAATAATGAGAATCAAACCAGTAAAGATGCTGAACTAGGTAGAGGTAATATAGATGATAGATCAAGAGAACCCTTGATATTAGAACAACTAAGAAAATCTGGAATACAACACATTGAAATTGCATTAAAAGTAGTTTCATTTATTGAAAAAAGTCTACTTGATTCTAGTAATTACCAGTTTCAAGAATCCGATGGGAAATTCATAAAATTGATTTGTGACGATCCTTACACTGATCCAATTGAGTTACTTGTGAAAGTTAAAAAAGTCAAAGAAATATTTACTGACTTTCCAATTAATAGTAAAAAAGATGGCGAACTAAATCTAGAAGATATAATAACAATTGCTGAAGTTGTTAAGTATCGAAATTACTTTGAAGTATTTAAATATACAATTGAAGAGTCAATTGTTGGTCAATACAAAATACTTACAGCTCATGAATTTGTTAAAAATATTTCTCTTAAGTTTTTAGCAGTTGTTAAGACATATCCAGAAATAATCACTGGCTTTAATACTGGGCTTAATTTAATTAGTATTTTAAGATTTAAATTAGCTGACAAAACAGAAGATGTATTTTCAAAAATATCAAGCAGTATTGTTAGTATGAAATCAAAATTAACAGATCCTAGCACTTGTAGAAATGCCAGAATTGCATCTAAATATGGTTTTCGATGCCCATTAGTAAGAAGTTTTGATTTGAATTCATCATATGAAATGTGGAGAATAGATCAAGACTCTCTAGAAAAATCTTTATTAGCATGGAGTCTCGTAAGAGAATATTATGGATATAGTGGAGACAATGCAAATTCACGAATAACAAGTGAACAGCAGTTTTTTGAAAATTATATATGGGAAAATAGCAAAAAAATAATGACATATTCTACTGAAGATATTCAAAACACTTTTTCTTTGCTTAAAAGGAAACCTAACTCTAATTTTACAATAATTAGCTTTGAGAATTTGATTAAGGGAACAGAAAATATTGATGCCATTCAAAAAAGAATTCAAACTGCAATAAGTGAAGAGTATCAGAACTTAATTCGAGACTATAGTTTAGAGAGAATGTTTACTGATCTGGCAGGAATTCAAGAATTTGACGAAGAAAAATTTGATGAGACACATTCATTCTATGATTCAAAAAATTTGTTTGATAGCGTAGCTACATCAACAAAAAAAAGGGTACATGAACGATTTGTAATAAATTCACTTGATCAATTTGAAGATTTAAAAGATGTTATAAAAAATAAAGAACAAGTAATAAAGAAAATTGATTTACTTAAAAGTAATGGTATTAAAAGTGTAGAGATAAGTATAAGTTCTTGTAAAAGATTACTTTCTCTAAGTGATGACGAAATAATATCAATAAATGGACTACACGTTTCAAATAGAGAAAAAAATATATCTATAACTGAAAACAGTTTGCAAAATGCTATTTCTATCTTGAAAATAGAACAAAATAAAAGAAAGGTATTATTTTCTTTCACTTCTAATCTTGACCTTAGTCTTAGTAGATTATTAAAATCCAACAATGGATTATTTGAAGCCGTACTTTCGTTAAAGGAATTACCTGACCTAGAGATTGAACGTACATACCAATACTTAGAAGCTATAAATAGTGAGTTTTTACTTATACTTTCACAAAACCCAGCAGAAGAAATCCTTTTACTTAAAAAAATATTATCAAATGAAACAAATAGAGAAAGAATTAATAAATATTTTGAACACTACAAGTATAACTCAAACAAAGATATTAAACCTGTCGGACAAAATATTGTAGCGTTACTTAATCTATACAAAGCGAAAAGTAGTGATCCAAATTTCAAATTAATAGACTATATTAAAGATAATGGATACCCTAGTGAAATATTCTTAGAAGAAGTCATAGATTTTGAGCATCTTTACTTAATAAAAAGGTACTTAACTACTGAAGTATTGGCTGATCTTGAATCAAAAGAAAAATTGCTTTGGTCTAGAATTAATAAAGAAAATAATTCAGAAATTGTTAAACTATTAATAAAGCATAAAGACAAAATAGACGAGTTATACATAGACGACAAACCTGCTAAAAAGTTTTTGACAATAATTGCTAATGAAAATCCTCAGTATTTTGCTGGTAAGGCAAATAAATATTGGTGGGTACAAGTCGTTGGGGGAAAAGAGATTAGCAATTTCCTTGAAGTACTTCCAACTTATAAAAATGACTTTGATAATACCTCAAATGAGAGGAGAAACGCATTTACAAATAATGAATATGACAGAACTTCTGAATTAATTAAATATTTACTCAGAAACTGTCCTATTGATTTTAATATAAATACAAATGGAATTATTGAATTAACTGGATATGTTAGAGAGTTTGGTTTGGCTCAATCTGAAGTACTGTATCACTATTACATTAACCTTATTAAAAAAGGTAATAATCCTGAATATGAATTACCCCAGGATATACAAGAGTCAAAGATATTAACGATTGAAGATTTACAAAATAGAATAAAGAATCTCAAAAACAGCCTCTTTTCTACAAATCAATTAATGGGTGTTTCTGAATTTTCAAAATTTGAAATTTCACTTTTGAAAGTAATTTCTGGATATAGTACTCATAGATTTTTAGATGGAAGGCCTGAGCTTGAATTGATAATAGATGAGTTTACAGAAAATGCAAAAGATGGTGAAATTACACCATTTCCAGAAGAGTATACTTCTGAAGCTATTGAATTAGATAGAATAGAAATAGAATTTGATATTAACCCTGCACTTGTTGATTACAATACATTGAAAGAGGAAATACTTTTCTGTATTGAAAAAGAAGAACCAATTCTAGAAATAAGGAATAAAATGCTACTTAAGTTCCAAACTAAACTTAGTAAATTAAAAAATCGTGTTGCTATCTCAACACCAGAAGTTGTTGTATATATTAATAAAGATATCATTGAGCTTGAAAGCTATATTACTTCACTTAATTCTGCAAAAACTACTGATGAGCTTATGGGCTTTATGTTTGATAAGAAATTCAATATCACTGGAGTAAAACAAAGTGAAATTCAAAGCTATATGAGAGAAATCGTGCTTTTAAAAGTATTAGATGGACACTTTACAAGTGAACAACTTTTTAATTTAGAGCATTTACTAAAAGCAGAGGTGAGTGCAGATGCCATACTTAAAATTGTAAACATAATTGATGAGTTTGCTAAAACACATATATTAAATATCGAGAATAATAACAAAGAAGGAAATTGGGAGAATGAAATATTTACAAAGATACTCGAAAATGGAAATAAAACAATCAAGATTTTTAATCCACATATTGGGAAGCTAAGAAAAGTTGTAAGTGAATTCAAAACAATAAAATTAGATAAAGAAATGTCAATTCAAATTATCCCGGATAGAGGGATAGTAGGAGAGTTATCCGCTTACCTTGCAGATGTTTGCTATAGCGAAGAGTATCCTCTGTTATTAAATAGACCTAATCTTACTCCATACAAGTTTGTTTCAAAAGATGAATTAACTGGAGAATTAAAATTTATTGGATCTGTATTAGTATTTGAGGTAGATGATATTAATGGTAATCCATCCCTACTTATTAGAGCATTTGATGTGCCCAAAGAAGATGAGATAGACATTGCTACTTTCATAGAAAAAGTAATCAATCAAATAGCTATAGTTGGAAAAAAAAGAAATAAAACTCAAATATTAGTTACAGGAGAATCACATACAATTTCAAACTATGAAATGACAATAAAACATATAACTGACAAATATGTTAAAGACAAATCTGAAGTTTCATTAGACAAAACATTTGATTTTAATGAATATAATGTTACTGACAATTGCTTCATAGCTAGAATAATTTAATAATTCTTTTATATTGTCAGTATACTTACAAAATGCTAGTGTGTTAGAAAATATATATATCTAAATATTATGAATTCAGAAAGTGATCAAAAAATAAGTATAAAAGATAAAGTAGTTAGTAAAGCAATTGATGCAAGAGAAAAAGTAAGAATAAAAACTGAACCACTTCGTGAACAAATCACTCAAATAATGTTTGACAGGGTAAGAAGACCTGCATTACTTAAGCATTTTAGAGAATCAGGAATTACTGATCCTATGAAGGCACTTAAAGTTGTAGCATACTTAGAATCATCATTAAAATCGTATGATGGATTTAGGAAACCTGATGGTACATTTATTGATAGAGACAAGAGCTATAAATATTCCGAAAAGGATATTGATAGTATCAAAATATTGACAGAAGGTATAGAAGACCCTATTGGAATGCTTGAAAAGCTAAATAAAATAATAAGTATAAAAACAACTATCTACAGGCTTGATATTACTGCATCATATGTAGGAATACTTAAGCAATATCCAAACTTCATTGACTTACTAACGAAACTTCAAGATATAGGCCCAATTAAAAAAATTGACGTAACCGATATAATATTTGAAACTAACGATCCAAACTCACCAACTGCATATAAAGAAGATACGTACGAAAAAAACAAAATGCCAGACATGCTTAGAGAAATACTGTCACTCCCAGAAGAACAATACAAAGAGTTAATGAATGCAAAAAACATACAAGCAGTTAGAGAATTAAATTTGAAACTTATTGAAAAGATTCAAAAAGAATCTAATTACAAGGAAGATCAAGAAATAATCACTCCAATGAATATATTCCAAATGTTACAAATGACTTCTGATAAAGAAAAGTTTGAATTCTATACAGATACATTACTTAATAATGATATCGGAACTTCTAGATATGAAATTGGAAATAGAATATCAAAAATAACAAAATATGTTAATGAAATATTAACAATTGAACCAAATCTATTAAAACTATTTTCTTATGGCTTTACAATACCGTACAAAAGATTGGAATCATATATGAGTGATGATGATTGGAATAAAAGGATTTCAGAGCTAACTGCTGCAAATGGAGAAATTAGCATAGCTACAAATAACTTAGTTTTATGTAGAAATGCAAAACTATTATCAGATTTTGGAATGGAAATTGGTATTAATTCGGACATAAAGGATCCTCTAGAAATAGCAAGAGTAATGGCAACAACTTCACTAGAAAAAGGACTTAATGTTTTTAGCTTAATATCGGATAGTTTTGCTCAAGATCAAAAAAACTATTGGGAAAGACGATTTTGGTTTAAAGATTCAATTTTGGAAAATATACAATACCTTGAATCATATTCTCTAGAAGAATTAATTGAAACATTTTCAGTATTTAAAAATTCAAACTATAAATTCCAAGTCCCAAGCGTTCCTTTTGATAGTTTAGTTAAGGAAACAACTAGTTTAGCTGATATTCAAAGAAGAGTTAGTACAGTTCTAAGTTCTGAGTTTCAACATGCATCACAAAATACTGAACTTATGACTTTTCTTAAATCATATAAATTTTTCGAAGGATCAGTTTTAAAAACATATATGTGGATTGATCTAATTGACAGCGCCACAGAATATATTTACTTAGCAGAGCATGTAAAAGAGCTTAAAAATAATATTGCATTACTGGAAGCACAAAATAAATATTCCTTAAATATTCACAATCTTTCACTAGAAGGTTTAGTAAAACTTTCTAAAATGGATAGTAAAGAAGTACAAAAATTGTTAAATAGCCTTACAATTAAAAATGGATACCTTTATGAACTTTCTGATAAGAATTTTGAAAGTGCACTTATTATGGGAGAAGTGTCAATGGAGAAACAACATGCAATATTATCTGTTCTAAAGGCATTCGGATCAAATGCTCAAAGTCTAATTGGATCATCAATTGATGCCACATCTATCGCATTATTTAAAAATCTTACTGATGAACAAACTGCAAATGTATTATCATACTTAAAAAAAGTTCATAATTACAATACTAACTATTTTGGAAACAATTTATCGCAAGAACTATTATTTGCTTATGAGATTGCTAAAAGTGAAAAATTATCTGAGACATATGATAAATACATTGAATATTTTAAATATAAGGCTGGAAGTAATGAATACAATACAAATTACTCAGTAAATGTAGAAACTCAAAATGAAGCATTTATAGAATTCTATAATTCAAAAAGACTTGAGCCTAATTTTGACATATCAAATTACATTTTAATAGATGGAGTTCCTAAAGAAGCCTTTTTACTAACACTTACGAAAATTGAAACATTAGATAAATTTCTAACACCACAAGTATTAGCAAATCTAAGTGAAGAATCAAGAAGTTTTTGGAAATTTGTTAACGATAATGGATCCATTATGATGGCGCATTTCAACATTAATTATGACTTAGGAAAGCTTCTAGTGGAGCACAGAGATGAGTTTGCAACATTAATTAAAAATGAGAAACCAACACTAAAGTTACTTAAATTACTAGCAAAAGAGAAACCTCTGTTTTTTGTATACTATGCAGATAGAAGTATTTGGCGACAATTAATGGGAGAAAATAAGTTCTTAAATTTCCTATCAGTACTTCCAACATATGAAAATGAGTTAAATAATCCATCTGATGAAAGAAGAAATGCATTTACGCATAACGAATATGATAGAACTTCTGAATTAATTAAATACTTAATAGAAAATTCACCACAAGATATGGCAATAGATGAAAATAATATTGACGCACTAACTGCATATGTCAAAGAGTATGGACTAGCAAAGGAATTTGGACTTTTCCACTACTTTAGAAACCTATATCTCAAAGAAAGATCAAGTGACTTCGTATTACCTCAAGATATACAAGATAGCCAAATGAAAAGCGTAAAAGAGCTAAATGAACATTACAAAAGAATAAAAGAAAGTGTATATTCTGAAAGCCCTATTACTGATTTTTCAAAACTAACAAGTTTTGAAACACAATTACTTAAAACAGTTACAGGTAAAAGTACACATAGATTTGACGACGGGAGACATTCAATGGAAGAGATTATGTCTGATTTTAGTAGAGCATATCAAGAAGGCTCAATTTCTCCATTTCCAAAAGAATATGTTACTGAAACGGTTGAGATAGACAATGTAACGATTACTTTTGATACTAAAGAAGCACTTCCTTCATTTTTACCATTACAAAAAGAAATACTAGAATCTATTAAAACAAGAGATACAATTGATGACATTAAGTCCGAGCTTAACACTATGCTAAATGAAACACTTATACTAATGCAAAAAGCATTACCTAGTGCTGATCAGAAAAAAATACCATTTTTAACAAAAGAAATTGAAACCTATACAAAGTACATTGAGAGTCTTGGTAAAGTTTCAAATCTCGACGAAGTATTAGAATACTTTCTAGATACAAAACTTACAACATTAGACCAAGATGCAGTAAAGAGTATAATCAGAAGAACAGTCTTTAAAAAAGTATTTAATAAAAATTATTCTGGTGGATATTTAGAGGAAATTCAATCAACACTTGAAGGCGAAGTTAGCGCAAAAGGAATACTATCAATTGTAAATATAGTAGATAATCTAATTAAAGAACATGCACTAAATGTATCTACTAAGAATTCCGAAAATTATTGGTCAGATGCTACATTTGGTAAACTTAATACGAAAAAAGGTAAAAGTATATTTGAATCATTTAACCCATATGCAAAAAAACTTAGAGAAATATCAACAGGTTTCGAAGCAATTAAAAATGCAGGAACAACTGTAATTAAGATGATTCCTGACAGAGGATTTATTGGGGAAATGTCAGCATATCTTGCTGATGTTTGTTATTCGAAAGAGTATCCACTACTGAGAGATAGGCCAAACCTTACACCATACAAGTTTGTTAAAGTAGATAAAGCTACTGGTGAAACATCATTTGTTGGTTCTGTTTTAGTATTTGAAATAGAAGATGCGAAGGGTAATCCATCACTTCTAGTAAGAGCACTAAATGTTCCAAAAGAAGATCAGATAAATATTTATGAATTTGCAGAAAAAGTACTAGATAAAATTGTAAAGGTTGCTAAAGAAAGGGGGAAATCTCAAGTACTAATACCTGGAGATTTCGGTGCAATTTCCAACTACAATATGACTGTTGGACATATGACACAAAGATATATTTATAATAAAAGTGTCGTTTCTCTTAAGGAGCTGTTTAATTTCAATAGTCATGACTTAACCAACAATTGTTATGTTGCAAGAGAGGTAAAGTAGAATAATTATCTATATAAATGGATTCTTTTCCATACTAAATAGAATCTCTGGTGTTTCTTCATTAATTCTTTCAAGTGGAATATTGTATTTCTTTTGATAAAGCCCATCAATGGACCCAAAGTATGCTTTAGAATAGTCAAATCCAAGCTTTATAGATACTTGCTTTACAGCTTCTTCAGAATTACCTTCAACTTCGATGTAAGGATAAAGAAATGGCCATTCATCTATTGTTACTTCTACATCATCAATAGTCCAAAGTTCCCTTTTACTTTCTTGAAAAGCCTTTCTTTTACAACCTAGAGTTTCAAGTAATTCACATGCATTTTCAAAATTATCAATATTTAGTTGAATTTCTTTTTGTTCATCAATTCGACCATCTACCTTAACAATCTTTAAAGCCATAGTAGTTTTACCATATTCTTTCCTAACTCTTACCCAACCACCTTCAATTTCATGACCCTTTGGGAAATTAAAGTTCTGTCTCCTTTGTAGAAACTCATCATATTGTTTTTTAGCTCCAACACTTAATAGCTTTGCTCTTACCTCATCCTTATTAACCTCAAGAAATGTTGCTTCGTATTCTGTCTTCATAGAATTATATGAATAATTTATTTATGAGATTATACCTAACTTATTAATATTTTGTTAATTAAACTTAAAGCTAGCAAACATCTCGGAATCATAATATTGTGTTCTATTATCTTCTGGAAATGGTGCTGCACTTGTAAATATTGGGGATTGTAGAAGGGGAAGAGTTGCTAATAATTTTCTGTTTGGATAGTACACATAAATCGAATTACAAATAGGATTATCCCCACTAATATTTGGCCTATATGACCCGTTTGATAATACATTTGTTGGACTTGATACATTACATGAAGCAAGGTATTTAGATAAATCTTCAGTCAAAGTACTAAACTTGATCTTAAAAGAGGAAGTGTAAGCATATGAAATATTTTGATTAATAAATCTAATTGAGTTATCTACCTTCACACAATTTTTGTCCACTTGAAGATAAACAAATTCAGGTGCAAAATATATTGAATCAGTATCCTCGAATACTTTTACATTACTTGTGGTTTTACCACATCCATCTATATCATAAACAGTTTTGGGGTATTTCATGCTAAAGCTATATTTACTACTAGTATAGGTATTCCAGTCATCAGCTGGAATAGATGCTAATGAAGTTTGACTTACAGATTTCAAGCTTGAATTAGTAGAACTTGAGGCACTTACACTACTTACTGAAGATGCAGTAGAAGTAATTAAATTCGTGTTTGAAACCTTTCTATTTAAGCTAAAGATTTTTAAGTTAAGTGTTTGCTCTTTGACATTGTATTCAGTATTTTGCCAAGCGTAAACACCAACCCCTACTACAATAGTAGTTACAAGAATAGACGTAACTGCAACAAGAATTAGGTTTGATCCAAGTAATATCTTTTGAGGAAATTTCACATCTTGACTATTAGATTCTTCTTTCAATTTTGTTACATAATAATTATATGTGACCAGTCTAATATATTTGGAAAAGAAGTTCCAAATTAATTAGTTCTTGAAAGAATACTAACTACACCTTCACTTGAGACTCTTTGTAAGTTTTCTCTGAATTTTCTTCTTCAAATTTATACATAGGATGTCTACCTTTCATACTAAAATGTTCTATTAATGGGAATGCAAAAATAATTGCTAATATAATGCAATATGTACTTTGAGTTAAACCAAGTAAAACAGCTATAATGATAATAAGATATATGTTGTAACTAAGTAGAAATCGGACTGTGAAGAACTCCGTTAAAAGTGGACTCATGAGATAAAGATAACTAATTAGATATTAGTTATCTTAAAATGACGAAGGAAGAGTTAATTAACAGGTATTTGCAAGGTAAGATAGACATCGAAGAGTTCCAATTTTTAAGTGGTCTAAAAAGAAGTCAGAGTTTTAAGGTAATTAAAGATTACAAAGAGAAAGGATCTTCTACTTTAAGACATGGGTTAGCTGGTAAACCAAGTAACTATCGTAAACCAACTCTAGAGAACCTAAAAGATCTGGCTGTAGAGACCTACAAACAAGAGTTTAAAGAGTATGGTCCAACATTAGCTTCAGAGTATTTAGAGAAGTATCACCACATTAAAATACATCACGAAACTCTTAGAAAAGAGTTAGTAAGAAGATCCCTTTGGAAGGTACGTAAGAGAAAAAGAAAAACAATTAGAATCAGAAGGATTCCTAAGGATAGTTATGGAGAGATGATTCAGTATGATGGTTCTTACCACAAATGGTTTGGAGGGGCTGAATGTTGTCTTCTTTTAGCAGTAGATGATGCAACATCTAAATTAATCATGGGAACATTTTGTAGAGGAGAAGGATTAATGGATACGTTAAGGTTCTGGAAGAGTTATGTAGAGAAAGAAGGTAAACCAGAAAAGATATACTTAGATAAATTTAATACATACAAACAAAAGGATACGGAAGATCCAAGAGAATTCACTACATTTCAAAGAGTATGTCAGAGTTTAGATATATCAGTAATACATGCTAACAGTCCTCAAGCTAAAGGAAGAGTTGAAAGAAGATTTGGTAATCTACAAGATAGATTAATCAAACATCTAAAATATTTAAACATTAGAAGTATTGAGGAAGCTAGGAAAGAACTTCAAAGATTCATAGAAGATTTCAATCAAATGTTCTCCAGACAATCGGTATCAAGAGAGAACAAACACAAAGAGTTATCACCTGAAGAATTAGAACAACTAGATTCAATCTTTAGTGAGAAATTTACAAGAAAGATTAACAATGATTTTACTATCAGTTTCTTAGGGAAGATTCTTCAGCTAATACCTATGGAAAAGTATGCATTTAAGAGACAAGAAAAGGTGCAAGTAGAGATTAGAACAGATAATACAATTCACATATTCTCCCCCAGTAGAAACACCTACTTAGAATACAAACAAGTACAAGTAAGACCGAAACAAAATGAACAATTAACAGTTCTCAAACCAAATGCAAAACCTAAAACACCATGGAGGAGAACTAATTCAGTACTATTCAACAGAAGTATTAGGAAGATACGAAACATAGCGAGATTTTAGAGTCCGATTTCTACAGAGTTACAGTCCGATTTTAACGGAGTTTCAACATGATAATAAGATATATCTGAACATAATTCGTACTCAGTGGATATTTAGTTTTCTTGCCACAACTTGCACATCTAAATAAATGAAATCCAAAAAGATCACTCTCATGTTTTGCAATAATATCCTTACTACAATAATCACATTTAACATATTTAGTAGGTATTTCTTGCTTAACCTCTTGCTGAACTGGGTTATTATCCATTAAATATAGGAATTAAATAATTACTTTAAAGTATATTGAAATACATTTTATTATTCAATGTAAATACAATTATTGTGACAAGATTCATAATAATAATATTATTATTGATAGCAATTTCAAATAACAGGAATAATCATAGAGTCAATTCTCCTTATCACTTTCCTTATTCATAGGTATTTATTAGAAGCATCAAAACTTTTTTGTCATTTATTTTTTATTGTGTAAATATATTATTAATAATTCCTACTTTAGTGTTTTGTAGATGAAGAGAATAATTAAAATTTATCTTTTTACGCTTTCTTTATCCCTATTTTCTATTTTCATTCTTACCGTTATTCCAAATACAAACATCGTTAATGCATCTTTTGCCGGAGGAGATGGAACATCAACATATCCATACAGAGTAAGTACATGCCAAGATTTCCAAGATATTCAAAATTCTGGGAATGCTTACTATGTTGTTGCAAATGATATTGATTGCTCAATTACAGAGACTTGGAATGGTGGAGCAGGACTTGTACCAATTGATCTATATAGTGGAGCAAATTTAGATGGAAGAAATAAAACAATTTCTGGAATTAGAATTAATAGACCGAGTGAGTCTGAGATAGGAATATTTGGAAATGTTTCACATTCCAACATTAAAAATCTGATAATAACAAATGCAAATATTGAAGGTGGTAGTTCAGTTGGAACTTTAGCAGGTAGTTTAAATGTTAGTAATATATCAGGGGTATCAGTAAGTGGTGGAAGCGTAACTGGGACTTACTATATTGCAGGACTTGTAGGCTCGATTAGTATAGGAACAATATCTAAATCTTCATTTTCAGGAAATGTTACTTCTACTAGCGCATACGGTGGAGGATTGGTAGGTTATTCAACAAATGCTGCAATAAGTGACTGCTACATAGATGCAACTATTATTGGAGCAAACTCTTCTGCAGGTGTAGCAATAGGGCTAGAATCAACAAGTTCAACAGCATCTATTACTAATACCTATGTTGCTGGAACTATGAATGACCAAAACTACAATGTAGGATTTACCATGGATGTAACAGGTGATCATGTAGTCATTCAAAATAATCTTGTAGTTATGAAAGATCTTGCAGAAACAGGAGCTTCATATTTTGCTCGTACACCAACAGCAACTACAAAAAATATTGCCAATAACTATTTTGACTCTTTTCAATTTGGTTACCATACTTCTACATATTGGATAGTTGACACACCTGGAATCACAGAGGTAGCGGGGGTTTTAGAAGATGGTGTAACTTCAACATATCCATTTAAAAACACATCAGGTATAGCTCCATTTACTTCATGGGATTTTTCAACAATTTGGGAAGTTAATCCTACAGGTTATCCAAAATTAAGACTTCCTACTCTTGATGCCTTAGCTCCTCTTAGTGCACCATCTAATGTAACAAATTTAGTAAATTCTTCCGTTGGAATAAGCTCAATATCAATAGCTTGGGATGAACCAACTAGTAATGGTGGATCAACAATAAGTAATTACAAAGTTGAAATTAAGAAGAGCACAGATAGTGATTGGACTGAGAATTTAACTGCAAACAAAAACTATACTTTTAATAACCTTCTGAGTAAGACACTATATAACATACGGGTATCGGCAATAAATGCGACTGGAACAAGTGGGAGTGAAGTAATTGAAGTTACGACTACTGCAAAACCTGGAGCACCAACTAACCTAAATGTTGTTAAAAATGCATATAATCCTCTTGCAGTAGACATTACTTGGGTAGCACCAGTTGATGATGGAGGAAGGGTAATTGAAAGCTATTACGTTACAGTAAAAAATCACTCAGATACTTGGGAAAACTATATAGACTCATTTTCAAATTGGAGTATTGATCCATCTGCTTCGGGTTATTCTAACAATTTTGAATACAACACAATATACGACTTTAGAGTTCAAGCATATAACGGAAATGAATATGGAGATACTTCGAATACTTTTGAATATACAACACCTATTGAAGTTGTGACTCATGTGAAAGACTGTGAAGATTTTCAAGCAATCGGACAAATGGGAAAATATGTTTTAGATAATAATATACCATGTGAAGGTACTACTACTTGGAACCAAGTTCCTGCTTCAGATTCATATTATGGTTTTACACCAATTGATTACTTTGAAGGAACATTAGATGGACAAGGATATACTGTCACAGGACTATACATCAATAATATTGATGATAATAATATGGCTATATTCAGGCAATTAGGTAGTGCAACTGTAAAAAATATAAAATTTTCTGGTGCAAATATTACTGGATACAATAACGTAGCATTAATTGCAGGATATGCGGATGAAAATAACACATTAAGTTTTTCAAATATTGATATATCCAATTCCACTATTAATGGCAACTATGCAATAGGTGGAATAATTGGAGCATTAAATTACAATAACGAAGTAACGTTTCTTAATATTTCATTAAACATAGATATAATAGGTACAACTGGTATAGCAGGCCTTGTTGGATATATGGATGATTACAATATTGTTGAGGTACATGATTCAACATTTACTGGGAATATTATTGGACCAAATGAATCAGACAATATTGGAGGATTCTTTGGAAGTATATATGGAGATATGTCTATTACAAATTCAAGTATTCATGGAAACATTACAGGAAAACAAAATGTAGGTGGATACATAGGATATTCAGATGGCTATGTAGATATTTACGGTTCTAACTCTAATGCAGTTGTTACTGGAAGAGTATCTTTAGGTGGAATTATTGGTAACAATAGCAATGAGGCATATATAAGATACTCGCATTTTGATGGAAGTGTAACTGCTGAAACTGATGATCCAAATAGTTACCCAAATATGAGAGTAGGTGGATTAGTAGGGTATGGAAACTACACATATGTAGATAATTCATATAACACAGGGGATATTACCGGAGGATTCAGAGTAGCAGGGTTAGTAGGTTCTGGTTCAGAGGTTGATATTAATAGGTCATATAATTCAGGAACAATTCATGCATCATTTGATGGGGATAGTGGTGTTGACTTTAAGGGAGTTGGAGGACTTACTGGTATGGCATGGGCAACATATTTTACAGATTCATATAATACTGGGAATATTTCCGGTGAAGGTGGAATGTATGTTGGAGGATTACTAGGAGCAGGTGGAGAAAACACAAATATTACAAGATCATTTAATTCAGGATCAGTTTATGGAGATATTCATGATCACGATTACAATGGAGTAGGTGGAATAACAGGATCTGCAATAAGAGCATTTTTTACAGATTCATATAACGAAGGAGATGTAGTAGGAAGTGTAAGAATTGGTGGAATCATAGGTTTTGCTTATCAAGTAGCTTTAACTAACACATATAACACAGCAAATGTTGCAGGACAAAACACAATTGCTGCTGGAGGACTTGTTGGATCAAATACAATAATTGACAATTTCTTTACATCTCAATCAGGTGTAACAATTTCCAACTCGTTTAATACTGGAGAGGTTACTTCAATCAATGATGTACTTCCTGATCCAAGTATAGATGGTGGGGTAATTGGATATGAAGGTGCAGATGAAAGCAAAATACAAACATTAACAAATAACTGGTGGAATAATAGTAAGGATAATGGAATAGGGAAAAATGACATGGTAGTTGATCCTGATCCACAACTTCCAGAAATTGAAGGGCAATATCAAAAATCAGAATCAAAAGATGTATTTATTGGAAACAATCAAAATGACCCACTTAATCAATGGGATTATCTAGATACTTGGTATGTAAAAGACGGAGTATATCCAAGTTTCATATATTACGAAGATCGTGAGCTACCAGTAATTACTTTACTTGGTGACAACCCTCTATACCTAACTGTAAGTAGTTCAGGGCAATATACAGATCCAGGTGCAACTGCATCTGATACATTCTCAGGAAATTTATCAAGTGATATACAAATTGACGATGAAGAAGTAAATATTGCAGTAGCTGGAACATATCATGTCACATTCATAGTTTTTGATCAAAGTGGAAACAAGGGTGAAGCATTAAGAACTGTAATAGTAGGATCAGGACCAGAAATATTACAATCACCATCAAATCTTACATATACTTCCCCAAATGTATATACAAAAGGAACACATATAACTCCACTTTCTCCAATTGTTACAGGAAGTGTAGATTCATACAGTGTTACTCCAAATCTTCCAGATGGACTAACATTTAGTTTAGGAAGTGGAATTATTTCTGGAACACCAACTAAAGTTACATCAAAAGCAACATATACAATAACTGCAACAAACACAACTGGACATACAAGCTTTGCAATTGAAATAACTGTTAATGATGCAGCTTCAGTTCCAGCTTCAATAATTAAAAAAGTTTCATTAATAAGAACATCTTCGAGTAGTTCTTCAGAATCGTCTCAAGACACAGTAGATGTATTACTTAATGATTTTAATGAATATCTAGATGGTACTGGAAAACTTTTATCTGATTTGACTCTAGGACAAGTAATACATTTTAATGTGGGGACTTCAGCACATACAGCAACTATCAAAGCTGTCTTTGATACTTATGTAATAGTTACATTAGCATCAGATAATCCTAAAGATATTCAATTAAATTTAGGTGAAACTAGAAAAGCAGATGTAGGAGATGATGGAATCATGGATATTCAAATGACACTTAATTCAATAACAGATGGAAAAGCTAATATTGTATTTGTGGAATTAAATAACTCAAGTTCATCAACTATATCAAGTACAAGTTCGACAAGAAATACAGTCACAAAACTTCCAAATACAAGTAACACTGATATTCTTCCAATTATACTACTAGTAGTTGCACTCCTATCATTTGGTGGTATATTAATATTCATTCTTATTAGAAGAAAACATAGAGAAAATGAATAAAAACAATTCAATTAATGAAAAAAAAACAATTAAGAAAATACCCTATGGTATTATTTCAGTCTTAAAAACTATTTTTAAGAGTAAGACAATAATAAGTGTTCTGGGACTAATTGTATTAGTTGTACTTTCATTCCTTGCTGGTATGAAAGTAGATTCATTAATATTAAGTAAGACAACAACAAGAAGTGTATCTTCTAGGCCTACAAGTAATACAACGGCAGAAAGCTTCTCAGGTAAAGTAACAAAGATTGAAAATAACAAATTGGAATTAACTGATAAGGATGGAAAAACAAAACAGTTTGAAATTTACGATAAAACAATATTCACATCTAAAGAAGCAAAGGTAATAAAGAGTAGTGAAATAAAGCTAGGCTATTCAATGATTGTATATTCGACAAAAACTAATGATGTATGTTATTTAGTAAGAGCAAAAGTAGTTGAAACCTCAAATTAGATTTTCCATATCTTTGTTTAAGTTTATCCATTGCAACAATATTCCTAATCATTAGATTGTATTGAACTGGTATTTTAATACATCTATTATGAATTACTTTCTTATCTTCCAACTCTTGGAGTGTTAATTTAAGTGATGCAAAATCTATTTTACTGTTGTACTTAATTATCCTAAATAATTCCTTTGGATTCCTGTATGGATATAATTTGACTGTCTCTAATACCAATGTTTGTTCTTCATTTAATCCATCAACATTACCAATATATGTAAAGGATTCTCCATAATCTAAAAATTCTTTAGATATTACTTGAAGATAGCTTAACGGATTAGTCTTTCTTGTTATTTTTTGTTTAAAAAACTCCTTTCCTAATTTTCCAGTAATTCTAACTATTATTTTAAGTGCTTCTTTACCTACAACTCCATTTATTTCCAAACACTTTGCCATAAATTGACCAACAAATGTTACTCCATTTCCTTTTAACAAACTTCTAAATATTCTTACTTCTGACTCCTTTAGTACTAAATACATACTCCTATCTATTACTCCTAAAGTATCTGGTTTATCAAAACTTACCATATAGTTACCTGCATGGGGATCAGAGTGAAGAATATATTTTTTTTCACCTGAAGAATCTTTCCAAGATGAAAAATTAAATTGATGTTCAAATAACTTACTTAATGTTTTAATATATTGTGATTTCTTTTCAGGAGGTACTTCTTTATCATTAAGTAGTTTATTCAAAGTAATTCCATCATATCTTTCTTCAATTTTAACTTTTTTTGAATTGAATATTCTTCTTGGTGCTTCTATATGAATACCCTGACTATTTTGAGAGTTAAACATCTCAATACTTTCTCTAAACTGATCATCTCTTTCATTATATTCAGTATCATTTATATCCATTTTGCACCATTTATTTGAAAGCTCAATTAATGATGATGCTATCCTTGCATATTCAATCGTTTTGGGATCCTTACTGCTTGTTTCAACAGAATGAAAAGTTGAAATTGCAGCATTGTACGATTTATTAACAAAAGCTTCCGCATTAGGATTAAGTGTCTTTATAACAGCTTGCCTTTTTACTCCGTCTTTATCTGTTATCTCAGCAGAGTATGTAGTGAATAGACTTCCCCCACCTAAGTAACTATCTATTCTAAAGCCTTCTGCATTAACTATGTTTCCTAATTCAAGTTCAGAAGCAGATCTTTCTACTAAATTCATCCAGAATTCTCCTTTTCCATTTGCTTTAACACTATCTTGAGTTCTAGATAATCTATCTAATATTTCTGGAGGGAAATCTATCATTTGAACTGCAATTTGCATGGCTCGTATATATGGGGCTGAAAATTCTAATGCTTTTATGATCGCCTCAACTGAAGGGGATAAGCTAGAACCTTGCTCTGAATCTTCTTCCAAACCTCCCATCTCTATTTGAGAAACTAATTTGTCTACAATAGTTCTATATTTCCTATTACTTTCCTGAGCAAGCTTTGATACTTTTGAATCTTGGTTACTAGAATATGCAAGTCCAAAATACATTAAATCTTCAGTAGTAGATTCGAGAATATATGGCATATCTTTTGCATAATATGCTTGAGTTCTAGTAGAAGCAGCATTATTTGCCCTAAAAGGTATTTGATCAAGAAGTAATCTTGTATCTAACTTAGAAATATCTAGCCCACGAAACAGAAACTTAGAAAGTATTTGCGCAACTGGCAAACTTATTAATTGAGCAGGGGTATTTTTAATTCCAAACTTTATTACTTCTTGAATAAAATCATTATTAAATGAAAGACCTTCCAAAACCAAATCTGTCAATTTTTGCTTTTTTCTTTTTTTAGATTCTTCAGAATCTTTAGAATTTGAAGTTAATAATCCATTTGGATCAGTTAAACACTTTAAAACAATAGCGGCTTTTTTTGAAGCAGAAAGATTCTTCAGAGAAGTTATTGAATCTTTAAAACTCATAAATACGTCTCTAAGAACTCCCGAGGTTACTACTTTCTTTGTTGTAGTATCAAATTTTATTAATCCAAAAGATTCGCCTATACCTTTTCTCGTATTAATTCCATTTGGAAGATAAAGATCAAGCCATTTCCCTGCAAAATCATTCGTAATTAATGTAGATCTTCCGGGATCATTTGTTGATGTTGTAAGTATATCCTCAGGGTTTTGATTCGCTTCTGATGAGGTAAAGTCAATTAAAGCTATTCCATTTGCATTTCTTTTACCAGTTAGATAGTCAGTATATATTTCAGAAAGTGCTGCTTTAAAAAGCTTGTATGAATCGAGATCATATATTTGTTCAGCAACAATTTGAATTTCTTCTGGACCAATTGATCTTTTTCTTCTTTTAAGTACATCAATTTTGTCCTTAATATCCATATCACTTGTAAGTGCACGAATAATGAAATATTTAATAAGTTTATCTTTGTTAACACTTCTAGGAAGTACCGACTCAATTAATGATTCTGTTGCTAACAATTCTTCTCCATTAAGATCTGCTAAATCTTTTTCAGTTAGTAACTTAATAAAGGCATCTCGTTCATTTTGGAATAAAAGAAGTGAAGAAATTTCATCTCCAAATATACACAAATCACGAAACGCCATATTCCCAGATAAATAATTAAGACTTCTTTTATTTTCAATTAATATTTTTTCTTTTGAATCAAAACTAATAAGTGACTTTCTTTTTATTAATTCTTTAATAACAACTAATTCACTAAATCTGTCAAAATCATAAATTGCATTTTCTTTAGATGGACTAGCTTCAGAGAGTGCATTTGCTCTTTTTAATATTGGACTAATTAATTGAAATAATTCACCAAGATTTAAAATAGATAAATCAGGATTTTCAGAACTAAATGTATCTTCAACTAAACCAAGAAATAGACGCTCTGGAAGAGAATCATAATCATAAGGTCCACCTGAACACTCAGCTATTATTTCAAGTTTTAATTTAATTTTTGATATTTTATTTTTTTCATTGACTCTATTAAGTAAATCATCTACCCTTTCATGAAGTTTAAAATGAGTTATAACTTTTTCAAGTGTTTGCTTCTCCCATTTATTTTCAAAATGATGGTTACTTTCTCTCCACATTTCAAGATTGTAACTCCCACATAAGCTTTCAAGGATAGGATTAAGATTAGCATAGGTAAATTGTTTTCCATCAATCATTCTTAATGCTTCTTTGATATACACAAATTTCCCTTCTTTGGTAAATTTATTTTCTATAGAAATCTTTTCAAAATATTTCCCTATTTCAAAAGGGGACATATTTACTA
>JBAXKR010000004.1:0-20414 GCA_037135235.1 bacterium
AACCAATATATTACACCATCAACATTAAACTACTATTAAGTTTACATTAGAATACACTTAGTTAATCTCTTGAAAATCTGCTTAATCTTTATGAATTTTTTTGCCATTATTTCTGGCGGAGAGAGAGGGATTCGAACCCCCGGTGACATTGCTGCCACAACAGTTTTCAAGACTGTCGCCTTAAACCACTCGGCCATCTCTCCATATGGGTTATTACATTGTACTAAATTAAGTAGGTAAATATCTATTAATATCACATCTTTTACTTAAATCATCTTAATTTAAGATATAATTAAATATTAAGATAATATTTAGGTATATGGAAGACATTAGTATAAGGCTTGCAAAAGAGGAGGATTTACTTGATGTATTAAGACTTTATGAACAACTGTGGGATGATTGGAAGTATGATTTGGATACAGTAAAAGAAAGATTCAAAAGAGATCTAGATACTAGAAGAAAAGATTACTATTTAGCTATCCTAAACGAAAAGGTTATAGGTGTTTGTGCAATGACATATAGGGAGGATATATGGGATGGTAATGTTGCTTCAATTGAAGAATTTGTTGTTGATAAAGATTTAAGAGGGAAAGGCATTGGTAAGAAATTATTAGATTACATAACTACTATTGCTAAAGAAAATAACTGCTATTCTATTGAATTACATTCAAATATGAAAAGATTAGATGCACATAGATTCTATGAAAATAACGGATTTGAAAAGGTATCATTTTTCTTTGAGAAGATAATATAATCCTAAATTTGAAACTCCCCATCCTTGTATATAACTGTTCTTTTGTTATCTTTAAGAATTGCAGTAACAGTTCTATCAAGTCTTGTCACGATATCCGTATGTACTTTACTAGTATTAAATCCTAATTTAGTAAATTCTTTCTTTGATACTTTAGAATAATCTCCCTTAAGACATTCAAAGAATGATTGACCTAAAGCTAGATGCATATTCCCATATGTTCCTCCTGCATTCTCATCATATAGAGTTTCTGCCATGAATTTGTTTATTCTACTTAACTTCTTATCCGTTAAACTTATCTCTCCAAGTCTATTAGCTCCTTTAGTTGAAATCATCTTTTTTATGAGTTCTTCACCTTTTGAAGCTTTAGCTTTTATTAGCTTCCCATCTTTAAACCAAAGTTCAACATTTTCTACTAAGTTAGAATATATGTATAGAGGTTCTGAGAATTTAATGTATCCTTCTGCTTCTTGGTTATCAGGTGAAGTAAATATCTCAAATGATGGAATATTTCTTCCACCTCCACCTTGCCATGATCTATTTGATCCTATCTTTACTTTTAAGTCTACTTGGTCTCCTTTGATTTCAAGGTATTCTATGTTTAGGTTATTAAGATATTCCTTTTGTTTCTCAACTATCTCGGTTATTTCTTTCCATTTCTGAATTGGATCTTCTTCATTAAGAAAACAAGACTTAATAACTTCCTGCCAATATTCTTCTATGGTCATCTTAGCTTCAAGTGCCATTGCATCTGTAGGGTAGAGGAATATATTCCATGTAAGTTTTCCTTTCTTCTCTTTATCTTGCATTTGATTTCTAAACACTCCTGATGCTTTACTTTGCCTTTGCATTAGCTTATGTGGATTAATAGTATCTAATTCTCTAGGATTGAATTCAGATAATACTCTTACCACATGATCTACTTCTTGAATTAATGCTTTTGAATATCTTTTAGGATAGAAGATAAGTTGATCATCATCTGCTAATTCATAGAATTCTCTTTCAATTCCATCTGGAAGATAATCAAGAATCATATTACCTCCTGCTTCCATAATAGATCTTTGTATGTATTCTAGTATTGGTTTAGCAGATTCAGGTATTCTTACATACACAGTATCTCCCTTTTTGATCCCTTTACAGTCATTAAGAGCAAACTTAATAACTACATCTGCGTATCTTTTTAGTATTGTTTTATCTGGAATATACATGTGTAGGATTATACCCTAAAAACTAACGATACTCCTAACTGTTAAGAATGGCTCTAATTTATAGCGTGTCCTATTGCAGGAAGGGATGGTATTCACAATTAGTTAGTTACTATATATAATCATCTGAGTTACTTAGATAATAATTAAACAAATGATATGGGACCAGAACACATTGAAACAGAAAGTACAAAAAGTATAACTATGAGACAAGGACTTGGATTCTTTGGATTGAGAGATGCAAAATATGATATTCCAGATGGACTTCCAAGAATTGAGGCGAGACCGATTGAATTTGTACAAAGCAATGAACTATTTCAATGGCCAACAGAAGGATTAATTGGCGCAGAAAGAATAGCTTTAGCGCTCGTTGTAGGAGGTGGAGTAACTACTTCTCAAGCCCTATCCAACTTGATAAGTGATATCTCACCTGTAGGAGCTTCCATTGAATTTGGAAGAAATGAAAAGGGAAATCAGATATTTATGCAAGATCAAGCAACTAGCGAGAATAGATCACTTGGTATTGTAAAAAGATTAGTAGTTAGTGCATTTGCTGCTGCTGCCACAGTCTTAATAAGGAGAAAGATATATGCAATGGAATTAGATGACCCTAAAGGCAATAGGTTAGCAAGTGCCTTTGCTCTCGCAGAAGCTCATATGAAAATGTGGAGAGAATATGGGATTCCATTTAACAAATTTATAGCTGGAGGAGAAAAGGCAAGACGTGAAAGTTTATCTGAAATAAGCATAGTAGATGTATTCAAAAAACTAGCAACAATTGAAAAACCTGGTCAATATTTTGTAAGAGATATTTTTCCAATAAAAGAAGGTTGGTCAACATATATATTTACTGCAATTGAAAAAGCTGTACGTGTAATAAAATCACAAAAAAACATAGACAGAAGCAATACTGCATTACTTCTGGAATATATTCCAAATACTGAGGGATTTTTAATAATTAATGACAGACATATTAAAGAGTACGAAATGCTTCAAGATGCCGGATACTATGATGGCAATCCCGCTTGTCAGGTAGTTATTGTTAAAGATCTGACCAATGAAGATGGGACAATAAATCTACAAGGAAACATTATGAATGCAATATATGAGCTTCAGGATAATTTCCCAAATGGAATTCCTTTAGAAGAAGTTCAGAATGTGATTGTGCAAAAATATGCTGATAAATGGACGAGATTATCTCCTGGGAAATTCAGATATAGAACAAGAGAAGCACTTACAAGAGAGAATGAGATAGTAATTGGAGAAATCGACGAGACAACGAATATTATCAAACTCAACAAAAAAATTCTTCCAATACATAACTTGCCTTTGCAAGTATATGATTTGCTTCCAGCTGAAACAAAACCACTTGATGAATCACTAAAACTTAGAAAAGAAATAATGGAATACTGGCTAAACCATGGAGGAAATAAGGATATGCAAGTTCCTGTATCAGAAGTTAGAAAAATATATGCACGCTTAATGAAAGAGAAGGGAATCCAACTCACGAGCCTTCAAGAAAATGTTGGTGCCAAAGGAGCAACTTTAACTTACAAAAATACTGGAGAGACAGAACCAAGAATTATTGTAAGTGAAAATCAATTAAGAAGAATAAAAAAGATGTGGGGAATAATAAATGATGTACCTAATAGGTATAGATTCTTAGCTGAAAATCCAAAAGGACAAGAATACATAATTGAACAATTTTCACATGACCTTGATGAAAGTGGAGATAGAATAAGTATTACAGAAATTCCAGAAGATAGACAAGAGTTAATTAAATACTTGGTAGAAGAAATTAAGGATTACGAGACCACGCTATCAAGGATTTCTCAAGACCAAAAAGCTAGTTTAAGTGTGAAATAGAGTTAATAGTGTACACATACCAAGAATTCTTTTCTTATAATTCTTTGTGAAATGTTTTATCTGAAATATACATGTTTGGAATTATTTAACCTCACTAGTAAGTAACCACTCATATAGTGGAACAACTTGAATCTTTAAGTCATCTCTTTCAACAGTCTGTTTTTCGCTTTCAGTTATGACTAGATATTTTGATGGTTTACTTTGTTCTTTAACTGCAGAAGATATAGCTCTTAATTCTCTTTCTTTGGTTTCTTCAGTATCAAATTGTTTAGACACTTGAATAAATGAGTTTTCTTTAGGTAGATAAAAGTCAACTTCATAGTCTTCTTGAGTTTTGTAGTAATATATTTCTTTTTGTCTTCTTCTAAGTTCAAGATACACAACATTTTCCATAAGTTTTCCTTTATTCTCTGAGAAGCTGAATCCAACAGACTCTATCAAACCTGTATCTATACCATATATTTTTTTAGCTGCAATTTGTTGTTCTTTTACTGAAAAAGCATATTTATTTATAGAGAAGAATAACCAGCTATTTTCAAGGTAATCAATATAGCTAATTACTGTGTTAACACTTCCAAACTTAAGCAAATCCTTAAGTTTATTATATGACACAGATGTTGAAATATTTCTGACGATATAGAAGGCTAATTCTTTTAAGCTTTTTACATTTTCCAGTTTATACCTTGTAGCTATATCCCTGTATAAAATATCATCGTATAGGGTTTTATAAATCTCAAGTTCTGGATATTTTAATGCATCTGGAATACCACCTGAAATAATATATTCATTAATAAGTTTAAGTAAGTGTCCTTTTTCGTTTGTAGTTAATACCTTAAGATTTGGAACTTCAACCTCTTTAAAAAGAAGAAACTCTTTAAAAGAGAATGGGAATAGCTCAACTCGTATAGATCTACCTGTTAATCTAGTAGACAGCTCCTGACTCAAGAGAGATGCATTGGAACCTGTTATTATAAACTTATAGCCTTCATCATGAAGTCTTCTAACGAATCTTTCCCATTCTGGTACATTTTGAATTTCATCAAATAAGAATGTCTTTTTCTCACCAAATAGACTAATTAAAGTCTCATGCATGAGATCGAAATCGTTTACACTAAAATTTATTAGTCTTTCATCTTCAAAATTTACAAAGTAGTAATCATTTCGAAGATATTTCTTCGCTATCTGAGCAAGTAAAGTAGATTTACCAACTCGTCTTAATCCGGTAATGACAGTCACTTGAGGAGTAGCGACAATCTCTCCAATCTGGCTTAATACTTCTCTTTCTACACCTAATTCACGTATGTTAAAGGAATCAAACTGTTCCTTTAGTGCTCCTGCCAATATCTCTTTAGTTAGTGTTTTTTGTAATTCATTTGTCATAATACTCATAATACTACTACAAATAGTTTTCACTCACACTGAAAACAAATCATTTATGAATTTAAGTGTGGAGTAGAGTTAATCGTATATACATACCATAAATCCTTCTCTTCATTGTATTCCATCTCAGTAAGTGAAGTATTCTCAAGCTTAAAAGACTCCATTACTTTCTTAAATGTTTGAGCATCGTAATTCTCTCCTAAAAGAATATATGTAATAAATATCCTAAGAAATGTACCATGAGAAACAACAACTAAATTCTTTCCTTTGTAATTCTTAATCAAGTGATTTTTAAACTTCTTTGCTCTCTCTATTACTTCTCTAATAGATTCTCCACCATTTTCAAATTTCCAATTAATGTCATACCCAAACTTTTCTACTTCTTTTAAAAATCTTTGTGCAATTTCACTATCAAATGCTTGTCCATCAAGATCAGGATGGGGAAGTATTTCATGAATTAATTCATTTTCTAATATTTTTAACCCTACTTCAAATGAGATAAATTCTGATGTTTCCCTAGCTCTTTTAAATGGACTAGAAACAATATGAACATACTCCTTATCTGCCAACTTGTTCTTTAAATGCTTAGCAACTTTCTTTGCTTGGTCTTTTCCAACCTCACCAAGAGAAGCTTCTGAAGTTTGTCTTCTGTTTAATTCATGAGCTTCTGTTTTTCCATGTCTTACAAATGTGATTTTCATAAAAACCAATACAAATTGTATAAACTTTTATATATATCCCGAGACACACATATCAGAATATTCTGATATGCAAGTTATGCTACTGTTATCATTTTACTACTTTGTGAGAGAATGTGTTTCAATAAATTCAGAACATGTAAAATTGGAAACAAATATTACTACTACAAGAGATCGAAGACTAAACATACGAAATATTTTAGTTCAACAAAATACAAATACTTTAAGACGAGAATACGATCATAACTTGAAGGTTACTTGGCCACTTATAGCTGCTACACAAGTAGAAAGAATTATTACATATCTGACTATTGGCTATTCACCAAAATCAGCAAAATCCATTACCCAAATTGTAGATAATATATATGGAGAAAATATATCTAGTGAAAACATATTTAAATGGAGATTCGAAAGGGGATTAAGACAAACAATATTTAAAGCATTTCCTCTAGTTAAGTGGATTGATAAGCATTATGAAAATGACTCTAGAAAGAAAAGAAATATTTATGATATATCGGGAAGTAAAGATGATAAGCTAGCATTTGCAGTTGCTCTTGCAGAAGCTCATAACTACATATGGGATGAATATGGGATTCAATTAAATCAGTTAATTGTTGGTGGGAAATTTACCAGAAGATTCGAAATGGGAAAATTAAGTCCATATTCAATTATTGAAGCACTTAGCAAAATTGAAAGTTCCAAAGAGTATTTAGTAACAGCCCTATTTCCCAAATCCAAATTTACAAGACAAATGACATATCTTTTTCTTAATAAACACTATGAAGATATAACATTTAAAAATGGTGCACCAAAGTTATTTGAAATATTACATGTGAAAGAAGGAAGTATATTCATTAGTGAGAAAAACATTAGAGAATATATGACACTTAAAGAAAATGGATTCTATGATGGGAAACCTAAAGCGAGAATAATAATGGTGAAAAAACAACTATGGACAAATGGGAAACCAAATTTTAGAAGTATTGCCTTACATTCCATTTTTGAACTTCAAGATAAGTATCCTAAAGGAATTCCTTATGAAGAAATAGACAAATTGTCTAGAAAAAAAATTCTTGAATTAACAAAAAAGGAATATTTACGAGAAATGTTTAACCTAGTTACTTTTGAATATGAAAAAGAAACTGTTAATAACTCAGAAGGGATTATTGGGAAAGTAAGAAATGGTAAATTTTACCTGACTAAAAGAATAGCATTAATTGAAGATTGTTCTCTTAAAAAATATCCGATAATAGCTAGAGATTCTAAAATACTTCCAGTATCTCTTCAATTTAGAAAGAACATTATTGAATATTATCTAAAGCATAAGGAACAAAATGGATTCGAAGTACCTGTATCTATAGCTAAAGGAATATATAGAAAAATTATGGAAGAAAGAGGGGAATATTATCCAGATATGAAAATCACTGAAAGAACAAAAGGACTATGCAATAGCTTCATATGCAAAGGTCAAAGATATCCTAGTATAGTTATCACAAGTGAACAACTACTTAGAATTAAGAATATTAAAAGTGTAATTGGTGGAATAATTACAAGATATCAATACTTATCTCAAACAGAAAATGGGAAAAGGTACATGGAGAAATTATTTAGCAAAAGTGAGGAATATAATGAAGAAATATCTAATTCACAAAGAAGAAGCATGATTAAAAAACTACTAATAGAGTTTTTATCCTAACTATTATTAATTTAGATTATTCTGATTCTCGTGTTACATCGATACTGGACAATAGTCAAGTCTTAGTCACCAAAATCCTTTATTCACACTACTTCCCACTGAATATACTGGAAATAAAACCCGAAAGATCAAACCTTAATAGAAAGTTAACAACAAACACAACAACTGCAATGAATATAGCGACTTTAAAAGTAATTTTAATTACTTTAAGTAATAACCAGAATATAAAGACTGCAATAGCTATGTATATAACGATGTTTAATATATCCATATTTATTATTATTAATATTCTAAATTATGGATTTTATATTCAAGAATTGCAAGTTTTCATTCTACCTTACCAAACAATAATTGATCATGAAATTCCCTTGCACTAATTTCAATCATTTCAGGTTTACCTTTAGCAGATGAATTCTTACTCCTAATGATATATGCAAGTTTTACTCCAAGCATAATTACACCTGATCGTATATTTTTTGTTTCTTCTAATATTTCAGATTGAGGATTTTCACTATAAAGTCCTTCATTTGTTTCCATAAATGGATTGAGGAATGGATTATTTGTAACAGTATCTTTGATTAAGTTTCCTTGATATTTCAAAGCTCCTCCCAAGATATCAATTTTATTACAAAGATTTTCAATTCTTCTACCTACAAATATTTTAACTACATATATTGAAGTAGAATATTTTTCTACGTTTTCCCAAACACCTAAAGTTTTTATTAAGCTTTCTCTGTCAAACTCAATTAATTGATTTGTACAACTTAATTCAAATAATCCTTGATTTCGAAAAGTTAACTTTTCAAATGGTTTAGCAGTTGTTTTTACAACTACATCAATAGCTTTACTTGCCTCAATAGTGTAGCGCCTTATAGTCTTAGAAACTTCGTGTTCAAATAAGCCTTGTTTATTTATTGAATAATTATCAGCGGTATTACTTCCTAATATTTCTTGTACTTCTAATAGAATAGAAGAGTACTCAGTACTATTTTGTTTAGTATTACTAGATTTTTCCATTTTGAATTATACTACATGAAGACTTTGCTGTTCTATATAAATCCGATTACCGTTATTTTGGTGCAAACTAGTTTCATATATCTCCTTATGTAAGCTCACTAACTCTTCATCTAATTTGCTAATTGCATCAGTTAATATAACTTCATTTCTTCCAAGTCTTCTAGATACTATGCCAGCTAGAATCTCCATAGGAAAACTTAATCTTGCTACACGAAGCGTACTCACCACATCTTCAACATTCTTTACTTTATTAAGATTATATTCTAAAACTCCCTTAGCAAAAACTATCGTTAACACTTCTTTATAGACAGGACTGTATTGAAAATCAGTAACATTATCAGCAACTTTGTTTATTGCATCAACAATTACAGCATTAATTTTAATTTCATGATTTACTTTAGATATTAAAGAATTGTTTTGCGATTCAAAAATCATAATCAAAAAGCCTGTAAGACTGGATAAAGTAAATAATATATTTTATCAGAATATTTATATATTTCCACAATTTTATGCCACTACTGGGCAGTTTTTATGAAAATCTTCTAAAAGAATGCCGTAATTTCTTACTAAATCAGCTGGCATTCCCCTAGAAATAGCTATTTGAAGTGAATCTCCTAATTTAACAATTTCAGTTTTTACTATATCTTTTATCAACTGTTCGCTTGTCGTACTACAATATTTTTCACAACCAAAATCATTCTTTGACTCCAAAAATCTTACTGGATAGTAATTCATAAAGATATCAACTTCACTTTGGATACTACTTATTGCAGTTTTTAATATATCAAACTCAGAAGGAATTCTTAATAACCTATTCCTAGCGAAGCTTTTAAGTGGATATAATAAATAGTTGCTATTAAGCTTCATTATTTGATTTTGAAGTATCTCAAGATTCTTCACCTTCATTTGAAGTAAAGAATTACAAGTAGTAAGTCTTAAGAGTTCTTCATTACAGAAGGTATATCGATTCAAATTACCTTGAATACTATCATCAACAATTACAAGTGCACTTTTTGTTACATTCATTCCTAATTCAATTTCCGATTTTGCTTCAGTCAAGATATATTCCCTAGACATCCTAGTTCTTCTTTCAACTAGACTAGTATCTAGGTAGGTTTCTAATATTTCAACTATATCTGTTTTTGCAACTGATTGATGACTTTCTTCCATATTAATATCAATTCTTTCAAATCTAAATAATCAATTGATTAAATACTCAATACCACCATTCAATATGAGGAATTATACATTCAATTAACGATGAGTCAAGAATAATATTATGGATAATTAAGGTGATATAATCAGGATATGAATATATTAGTCACCGGTTCAACAGGGTATATAGGTAAAAACTTAATACAAAAGCTTGCTACTACTAAGCATAATATTTATGAACTATCTAGAAATACCAGTAAAGATGATACCTGTAACATTATCAAGAATAATAAAATCACATGCATAATAAATCTTGTAGGAATAATAAAAGAAACTAAAGATAATACATTTGAAAAATCTCATATTGAATTTATTAAAGAATTAATAGAAGTTGGGAACAAAACTCATATTAAACTTTTTATTCAATTAAGTGCACTTGGAGTTTACGAAAATATTCAAACCAAGTATTTTAAATCGAAAGAATTAGCTGAAGAAATAATTAAAGCTTCAAATATTCCATATACAATAATTAGACCTTCAATCATATTTGGGAAATCTGATTCAAGTATAGCTATGTTTTCAAAGATTATGAGACTTACACATATATTCCCAGTTTTCGCAGGAGGTAAATACCTTATTCAACCTGTTCATATAGATGATTTAACAAATCTCATAATTAACATTATTTTAAGTTCAAAATATATCAATAGAACTATTGAGATAGCTGGACCAAAAACATATATGTTTAAAGAAATGATTAAGGCAATTAAAAAGAATAATAAAACAAAAGCTTTAATTATATCTATTCCAATGTTCCTATCAAAACTAATTGCTTCACTTGGTAACATAGCTCCTTTACCAATAGATACAGACCGATTAACAATGTTACTAAAAGGCAACTATATTAAACGAAGAAAAAATAATTCCATAATTCAAATATCAGGCACCCTTGGATTAGAAAGTGCAGACTAACTCCTAACTATATACCTTCAGAGAATTTTCATATATACTTTAAGAGTTAAATATTATCAATATACAAGTATGTATAGAAAAACTTTAAAGCTCTTAAATGATAACCGATCAACATTAGACAAAATATCAGACAAAGCAACCCTATTCGTTGGGAGTTGGAAATTTATCATTACTGAATCTTTTTTAATAATTCTTTGGATAAGTTTTAATACATATCAATTAAATCTTAAGGTAGACCCATATCCATTTGTATTCTTAAACTTACTACTAGCATTCATAAGTGTACTTACAATGCCATTTATCCTAATGAGCCAAAATAGAGAAGAGCAAAGAGATAGAATAAGAGATGACGCTGATTATGAGGCAGATATGAAATCAGAAGAATATGTAGCAAAGATATCAAAGGATGTTGATGATTTAAAAAAAGAACTACTTGAGATAAAAACTTTACTAGTGAAAAAAAATACGATAGTATAGAAACTACTCTTAAATTAAATATTACTGAAATTCTATGGAACCTGAAAAGAAAGAGGCTAATATACTTGTAATACTTGCAGTAATCATAGTTGTTCTCATAGTCTTAATAGTTGCAGGATTATACTTCCTAAATCAAAAAGCAACACTATCTCCAAATACAACAACTAGTAAAGCATCTAATTCAAGTGTTCAGTCTAGTACCATAAGCTCTGTTAGCTCATCAGCTGAGCCAATAAATCAAAGTGGATTAAATAGCGTACAAAGTGAGACTGATACACTTATTAAGCAAATAGATTCAACATTAAAAGAAGCGGATAGTATTGACACAGCTAGAGATACAGCACCTACACTTTAATTAATTGTTAAAAATATAAATATGAAATCAATTCGAAATCTTTTCTTAATAGCAATTGTAATGTATTTTACAATTGGCTCTAGTGTATTACTTACTTCAGTATATGCACTTAGCTCATCTAGTAGTAAAACTAGTGAATCTAGTGAGTCTAGTGAATCAAGAGTTTCAAGTTCATTAAGCAGTAAGACAGTATCTGTTAGGCCTATTGCAACAACTAGAACTGCAGAAAGTAGAGTTAGTGAAAGAAGTGAATCATCAAGAACCTCAAGCTTAGAGCTTAGAGATGTTAAATCAATTGAAGAGAGTTTAAAGGATTCCAATACTGCACTTAGTGCATATAAGGCTGCAAAAACTGCAGATAAGCTAACTGCATTAATTGCATTAGGAACAAAAGTTATTGATGAAAGAATTAGTTTTCTTTCAAATCAACTAACTACAAAAGTTACAACAGAAGTAAACATATCAAGTGAGAATAAGACAAAATTAATTAATTTAATTAGTGAAGAAATATCTAATCTACAATTAGAGAAAGCTAAAATTCAAGCATTAACAAACATTACTGAATTAAAAGTAGAAGTAAAAAACATATATGAAGAACATAGAATATATGCAACCTTTGGACCTAAAATTTATGGATTAATAGCTTCGTATAGAATGCAGTTTTTAACATTAAAACTGGAAACAACACTAAGTAGAGTAGAAACAACAATTCAAGAGAACCAAGCAAACCTTCCTAATTATGAATCTATTAACGAATACTTAACAAATTCTAAAGCTGAAATAGCGACTTCAAAAGGATATATTACTGATGCAATAACCAAGTTTAATAGTATGGAAGCAGCTAAAGACACAAAACCTGCTAAAGACCTGCATGAGAAGGGAAGGGATGATTTAGCTAAAGCTAAAAAAAGTCTTGAAAAGGTCAAATCATATCTTAAACAAATAGGTTCATTAATTGATAAGAGGACATCAAGTAGTAATGAGTCATCTAAAAGTAATTCAAGTGAGACTAGTAGAGCAAATTAGAACTGAGCTTTTCCTTTGACTACAAGGCATGTAATCCATTAGAATTAGTACTACTTAATAACCTATCCGCAGGTCGTCAAGTGGCTTAAGACCCTGGACTGTAAATCCAGTATTCGAAGGTTCGAATCCTTCCCTGCGGATTGAATAATAATAGGATAATATTACCTTAATCTTAAGGCATTTTTTTCATTTAGTTGTAGCTCCAAAAATGCTTCGATATTTTGGTTAGCGATTTCAAACTCTTCTTTATTAAAACTCATTTCAACTTCCACTTTTTTATCTGTATATTCATCTTGAATGATGTGATATTCTTTTAAAAACCACGCATATGCTTGCTGAAAGCTAGCTGATATTTCAATTGGTGTTTTTTTATTTTTTTTGGATAGCTCAAGAACTTCTTTATTAACAACATTTAAGATGTATTCAATCCTAGTTAATGTATTTGTTGGCCATCTAATTGCTTCTTCAATAGTCAATCGACCACTACGAATAAGTGCAAAAGTAAGCAAATCACATTTTCTTTGTGTTGCTCTTAGATACGCAATTTTAAAACCTGTCTTCTTTTCTAAGGGATTAATATCTTCAGTATAGTATTGTAAACTTAGTTCACGATCAAAAACCTTTTTTCCTCGATATATTCCAGTCCTCATAGCCAATTTATAATCTCCAAGTTGATTACGTAATTCACTATATATTCTTTTTGAAAGCTCTGAACCATCCGTTATTTCAAGCATAACCTTTCTCTTAGCTGCAATTAACAACTCCGGATTTCCAAGAATAAAACAAGTATTAATAACTCTGTCTGGGAATACTGCACTTTCTTGGTTAAATGCATAACTTAAGACCTCGCCTGAAGAAATTGAGACTACATCAAAAATCTCATTTTTCTCATTTAACGCCTTATTATATATCATTCCTTTTTCTACGATAGTACTGTATGGTGAATCAGCAATTGCAGTATTTACTTCCTCTATGATTAACTGAGAATTAGCATTAACAGGTGAACGCATAATAAGCTTAAGTTCAATTTTAGAAGGGTCATGTCTTTCACCTTTCCCATCACTTCCAACTGCAACTAATACTGCATCTGATTTAAATTCTACCGACGTTAAAACTGACCTTAATCTCTCAATGCTTTGTTCATTCATAGCTTGAATACTCCCGTAGTATTCAATAGGTTCTAGTGTTTTATGGTACTCTGCTGATTCTCTCATATAATTTTCATTAAAATACTCCCCTGAAAACATATAGTAAAAATCATGATAAATTAATTAATCTTATCATTTACTTATCTTATAAATAAAACTGAAAATAACATAACATATTTCTATTAACACAACCTAAAAAGTATTTGACAATAAATTCTATGAGAATATAATAATCTCGTGAATACTCAAAGAACAAACAAAACTTATTTTACTCGACTAGCAATCCCATAGGGCGGGATTTTTGTTTGTACTGAGAAATCAGTAAGGAAATATTAATCCCACACAAGTGGGATTTTTTATTTTCTATTTTTATTTTATTTTTTACCTATATATATATCATGGCTACAACATTATTCGAAGGCTTCTCAAATGAAGTACCTGTTTTTCAAGAAAAGGATGCTCCTCATTCATCTGAAGTTATTAAGGAACTTTTAATTGAAAAAACTGGTAAATGTATATTGCAAGCTAAACAAGAAGAAAGGTACTATACAGATCAAGTATCTATTCCTGCAATAGTAAAAGAGTAATTATTACATATTTATATATTATTTCTTTAAAATGTAACATCTGAAGTAGTAAAAAAACCTACAGCAAGATATACGAAGGAGATCATAATATGTTGAGTGTTCTTTTTTCAATGGAACAAGGTAATTACTACAAAACTGAGCAACCCAAAAACAGAAGTAATGTAAGTAATTAATTTATCTTTCCTATTACTTTAATTAATTAATCTGCTAAAATACGAACATGCCAGACATAACAAAACTAAAAAGTGTTACTGAAGAAATTATTGGAGAAGATACATTAGTAAGGCTTCTTGATAAGAAGTCCTACCTTCGCCACTATATTGGACTTGAGATATCAGGAAACTTACATATAGGTCATGCTGTTAGTGCAATGCTTGTAATAAAAGAGCTACAAGAACTTGGAGTTCACTGTACTATCTTTTTAGCAGATTGGCATGCTTGGATTAATGATAAGTTAGGTGGCGATCTTAAATTCATGGATGAAGTAGGAATTCCTTTATTCAAAGAGCTATTTAAAGCATCTTCTTTGATGGTTGGTGCTGATTTTGATAAAATTGAATTTATTAAAGCTTCTACAATTGTAGACTCATCTGATTACTGGGCATGTGTAATAGATGTAGCTAAGAATACATCACTCGCACGAATTGAAAGAAGTATAGATATATTAGGAAGAAAAGAAGGAGAAAGTACAGACTTTGCAAAACTTATGTATCCTGCTATGCAAGTTGCAGACATTTACTACATGCAAACTCACATAATGCATGCTGGTATGGATCAAAGAAAAGCTCATGTAATAGCTCTTGATGTAGCAAAATCTCTCAAAATTAAACCTATGATAGTAGATGGAGAAAGAATTTCTCCAATTGCAATTCACCATCATTTACTTCTTGGCCTTACACCTCCATCTAAGGAAGTTCAAGCAAAAGGTGAAGTAACAAGAGATGATCTTACAGAAATGAAGATGAGTAAAAGTAAACCAATGAGTGCTGTATTTCTTGTTGATACTCCTGAAGTAGTTAAAGAAAAAATAATGAAAGCATTTTGTCCTGAAGGACAAGTAAAGTTAAATCCTATTCTAGATTGGTCAAAAAATGTTTGTTTTAAGTTAGGAACCAAAACTATTGATATCAAAAGAAAAGAAGAGTGGGGTGGAGATAAAACATATACAACTTATGAAGAACTTGAAAAAGATTTTGTTGAAAAAAAATTACATCCTATGGATTTGAAGGATGCAGTAGCAAGATCATTAATTACTATTCTCGAACCTGCGACAAAATATCTTGACAATCCAAAGATAAAAGAGTTATCTGAATTGGTGAAGAATAAAGTTAGTAGATAAAAATATATGAAAGCAAACAAAGTGTTAAAAAGAATATTAGTTTGGGTTCTCGCTATTGCAGCAATACTTGGACTTGTATTTTTCCCAATAGCTGCATCAGTACTGCCATTTTTAATATCTAAATAATGGGGTTATCATTAAATGATCCAGTTAGGTTTCTTCCATCAGTTGGTCCGAAGTACGAAGTGGTACTAGAAAGACTAGATATTTTAACAGTTAAAGATTTAATCTACCATTTTCCAAAACGATATATTGATACTAGAACGATATCGACATTAAAAGATTCACTAGATGGAGAATATCATACTGTTAAAGTAAGAATTGATTCACATTTTGTTAAGAAACTTAAGGGATTTAAAAAACTTATCATTACTAAAATCTCAGACGATAGTATGTCTGCACAAATCCTTTGGTTTAATCAAGAATATATAATCAATCAATTAAAAGAAGGTGATACATACCTCATGTACGGTAAACTTAAGTTTTTAAAAACTTACAGCTTTACTCCAGTAGAGCTTGAAAATGTAAACTCAAGTGAGACATTAGGTCATATTGTCCCTGTATACTCTGCAACTAGAGGAATAACTCAAAAATGGTTACGAGCAAGACAAAAGCTAGTACAAAACCAAATTAATCAGATATATTCAGGCTTTAGGGATTTACCAAAAGACATATTAGAAAAATTCAATCTATCTTCATTTCTTTATTCAATCAAAAATGCTCATTTCCCAAGAGAATATATTGACCTTGAAAAATCAATCTCAAGACTTGCATTTGATGAAATGTATGAAGTAGTTGAAAAGATAGAAAAGAAAAAAGAAAATGCAGTGAAATTTAAAGCTCATCAAATGGGAATATTAAAGGCTTCTAAAATGAAACTTGGATTTGAACTAACTCATGATCAAAAGAATTCAGTAAGCGAAATACTTGAAGATCTTTCTAAAGATATACCAATGAATAGACTCCTTATGGGAGATGTAGGAAGTGGTAAAACAGCAGTGTCTGTAATTGCTTCAAATGTTGTACTAGGGAATGGATTTGATGTAGTGCTACTTTGTCCTACTACAGTTCTTGCAAGTCAGCATAAAAAAACAATTGATTCAATGTTAGAAAAGTCTGGATATGAAGTGGTCCTAATGCTAGGTGGAACAAAAGTAAAAAAGGAATTAGTATCTGAAGGAAAAAAACATACTAAATCACAAAGTAGGCCAAGAATGTATATAACTACACATTCAATACTTTATAAAGATCCAAAAATATTAAAAAATGTTGGGCTTGTGATTGTAGATGAACAACATAAATTTGGAGTTGAACAAAGAGAACAAATATTTAATCAAATTGAGGGTAAGAAGCCTCATCTATTAATGATGTCAGCAACCCCTATTCCTAGAACAGTAGCAGAAACATTCTTTACTGATTTAAATGTTTCAATAATTAAAACTAAGCCTTTAAATAGGAAGCCAATTAGAACATATATTGTTCCGGAAGATAAAAGAAAAGAAGGATACGATTGGATTAAAGAAAGAATAAAAAAAAGTGAACAAATATATATTGTATGTCCATTAATTGAACAAAATGAAGATAACAAACTTAAGAATGTGAAGGAAGAATTTGAAAGAATAAAAAAAATATTTACTAAGTACAAAGTTGAACTTGTACATGGAAAAATCAAAGAGATTGAAAAAAACAAAATACTAGATGATTTTAAATCAGGTAAGATCGATATACTTGTAAGCACTCAAGTAATTGAAGTTGGAATTGATAACCCTAATGCAACAGTTATGGTAATTGAATCAGCTGAAAGATTTGGTCTTGCTCAACTCCATCAGTTAAGAGGTAGAGTAGGTAGAGGAGAAAAACAATCTTTTTGTTTACTTTTTACTAGTGCAAAAATAGAAAAAGAGGCTTCAGAGGAAAATAATATTAACGGGCAAATCCTTATGGACTCATCAGAAAAAGGGCTAAGTGAAAAATCTGTAGAAAGATTAAAATACTTTTCAACACACACTGATGGGTTTGAATTATCTGAATTTGATTTAAAACTTAGAGGACCAGGAGAGGTATATGGGACGATGCAATCAGGAATCCCTAAATTCAAATTTGCAAGTATTGTAGACCATGAACTCATTTCTAAATGCCAACAAGTCTACAAAATTTTACATAAAAATATCAATTAAGGCATAATATATATAATGAATATTTTAAACACTATAATTTTAGGATTAATTCAAGGAATAACTGAATTCTTACCAGTTTCTTCATCTGGACATTTAGCTATATTTGAAAACATTCTTAATTACAAAATATCATTACCTGAAGAATTAATTCTAGATATAGGAACATTAATTGCATTACTATTCTTCACAAGATTTGAAATAGTTCAAATTATTAAGGAAGTATTAAATCCAAAGATATTAACTTCTGAAAATTCATTTACATTTGGAAAATTTCAATTTTCAAAGAAAGCTACTCTAGTAATTCTAGGTTCAATTCCAGTAATTCTTGCAGGTGTCATTCTTAAACCAATTCTTGAAACAAAAACACAATCTCTCGCACTAGTTGCAATTATGATGATCATAGTTGGTATATATATGATTGTAGCTGAAAAAATTGGAAGTAAAAGTAAAGTGGATAAAAACTTATCCATTAAAAATATATTAGTTATTGGAATCTCACAAATATTTGCACTGATTAGAGGTACTTCCAGATCAGGTGTAACAATATCTACAGGTATATTTCTAGGATTCAAAAGAGAGGAAGCAGTAAAGATGTCGTTTTTAATAGGAATTCCTGCACTCTTAGGATCAAGTCTACTTGGAGTTTTTGATATTGCTAAATCAGGAATAGATGGAACTTTAGTAATTCCACTACTTGCAGGTTTTCTGGCATCTCTTATCTCAGGAGTAATATCAATTAAAATACTTATGAATTTTGTAAAGAATCATTCATTAACTGTGTTTTCAATATATAGAATTATTGCTGGAGTAATTCTCTTAATATTTTCAATAACTAGATAACTAAACTACTATTATTTATTTTACCTTTATTGATATGGAGAAAAACAATACATTTCAAATAGAGAGGTATAGTAGTATTGAAGAAGCATATATGGCAAAAAAGAGTACTTGGGAAAAACTTACTAATAAGGACCTAGTACTAGCTGATCTAGATGGAGTAATAATTATGTGGCCATTTAGTATTCATACCTATTTATTCAAAATACGAAAACAAAAATTAGAAGCATTAGAAAACATTATTAAATATTCTTCAGCTTGGATATTTACAGATAGACCTAAGTTAGTATTCAATCCTTTATTAGAGCAACTTTTTAAATCCCTCCGACTTAATACTAGTATTACCAGTAAAGATATTAAGGTTAATGATAATAGTGAATTAAATGAAGGGCATTTTACAAAGTATTCCCCAAAAAGAGCAGTGATATATAATGCGAGTAAAAGTACAAAGCATGCTGAAAATATAATATTAAAAACACTAGAAAACTTTGATCATGTATACTACATAGCATCCAAAGATATTCACAGAAACTATGTAGACCTAGACTTACTAATGAGAGTAGAAGAAAAATATTCAGTGAATCTTTCAAAGTTTACATTTATTGATATAGAAAAAAAATGGTACCAAAGATAAAGTATCCAATATATGTTCTACTTGATAATATTCGTTCAACTTTTAATGTTGGATCAATTTTTAGAACATCAGATGCATCTGGAATATCTAAAATATTCATTTGTGGAATTACAGCATATCCACCTAATCCTAAACTTCAAAAAACTGCTTTAGGTTCTCTTGAATCAGTCGAGTGGGAATATTCAAAAGATACAATTGAAAAAGTAAAAGAATTAAAACAACAAGGATATATAATCTACTCTGTAGAACTAGACCCAAATGCAATTGAATATGACAAAGTAGAGTACCCTGAAAAAACTGTTCTTGTAATGGGAAATGAAATTAATGGTGTAGATAAAGAAATATTGAAAATTTCAGACAAAATAGTACAAATTCCAATGAACGGAATAAAGGAATCACTAAATGTAGCAACAAGCTTTGGAATAGTAGCTTATGAATCGACAAAAAAGTACAGATAAAAAATCATTGCAATAACCCACCAAAGCTATAATACATTACTAGTTCACTTTAGTGGATGTGTTCTAAAACTTTCTTTCTATAAAGAAGTTTTTGATAAATCATTGCTTATAAATAAAGTTGATAAGATAGAAGTAGGCAGTTTTGTAAAAGATCTTCAAGCCTTTATTCCAATAAATCAAAGAGATAAACTTCCAGAACTTCTAGCCTTTATAAAAGCATTAATCAAAGTGAAGGTTTCTTAAATGCTTTTTTGCAATAAATATTTACATCTGTAAGAATATGTAATATGAAACCACCAAGTGTATTAAAAGTAATTTTTTTTCTTTTCTTAGCAAGTCTTGTATTCCTATTCGCTACATTTGCTCTAACATTCTCGAATAATAAGTACGGAAGTTTAGATTTTTCAGCTATACCAAATCTGATCTCACAACTTGTAAACAATAAGCCTGTAGATATATCTACTGTAATTAGTCCGAATACATCTAGTATATCTTCATCTCAAATATCAAGTTCTGAAAGTGTTTCTTCAGATGTAGCAGTTACTAGTGTTGATGTTGATGCATACATAGCAGATTTTGCATTTAAAAAAGGATTTGATGTATTTAAGAAATATTCAACTTCATTTAAGACTATCA
>JBAXKR010000005.1:0-19828 GCA_037135235.1 bacterium
CCCACCCTTTGATGTTATTCAAGCTTATCTTATCTTGAAGTTTGTATTTCATTATTAATTCTCTCAGTTCTTTTTCAATTTGTTCTGTTTTTTTAGTATTTGTATCATTAGTCATTTTTTAATTACAACGATTGTATCATAATCATCGATTTAGCCATTTTGCCTATGTCAGTAATGAAATCATCATATGGAGTAGAATCAGTTGGTGCAGTAATACTAATACTTTTAGCTGATTTTAGAATCTCATAATCAAGATTAATTTCAATAGTTGAATAATTAGTAGCTAAATTAACATTATTACTTAAAGTTCCCTTTGCTTCTTGATCTTTAATATATGTAGCCATATCTATTGAAAAATTAAGTGTTATTTTTGTCAAATCATTATTTTCAGCATTCACATATATCACAACATTATTAATATCAAAGTACTTAAATTCTTCAAGTTGAGAAGTAATATATTCTTTTGTAATAGATTTAGTCATTGTTTCTGCACAACTTTCAATATCTGAAGTTTTTACACTACTTGAACCAAAAAGTCTTAGTAAAGATGCACAATATAGCTTGGCAAAAGGAGTTCTATTCTCATATATGAAGCCTGAAAAGTCTGTAAAGAATTGATTTTGAAAAGTTTTAAATTTAGTTTTGTCATATTTTAATCTAAGTTTAATACTATCAACTCCTTGCACTTTTACCCTTCCTTCGTTAACAACATCAATAGCATTGTTAGCATTTACTAGCTCTTTAGATATAAAGGCTTTGAATTTAGGAGTAATTTCTTCTGAAAATACAGCTTGGTCAATTAGCGATGCATCAAATTGAGTTGTTGGTGATGTATTTTTTGCTTTAAAGAAATTTGGGTCATCTGGTAATAGTGCTTTACTCGAAGATGAAAATTTAATGTATTTGTCGCTATATTTTTTAAGTAATTGATTTAATGAAGAATAATATGAACTTGGGAATATAAGATTTCTAATCTCTTGGTTCAGTGAATATTTAACAAAGTACTCACTGCTTGATAATGATAAGGTTTCTAAACCTAACGTAGCTGGATCTATTGAAACTGAATTCCCATTAAATGAAGCTTCCCCGCCAATATTTAACTTTAAATTAGATGAACCATCACTATTTGATTTGTTATTTACATTTAAATTTAATGTAGTAGAACTTATTTGATTATCTTTTACCCTGCTAAGCTTAATTGTTGAGGTTAATTTATTTGTTTCAGATTTAGTATCCGAATCACCTGATAGAGATTTATTAAATATATCTGCAACCATTAGTTTTGGGTTTTTAGCAAATATATTAAAAAAAGGTAGATTATCAACAGGAAGAGATAATGCTAATCCTGAAAATGCATTATCTCTAGTAGTACCAAGTGCTGAAAGTATAGGAATTGTAATTAAAATTAGTAGAATAGCACCTACAATTGAAAGTGCAATTATTGTTATTATTTTACCCTTTTTAGGTTTTGAGTTTTTTTTGTTTTCAAAATCTGAAAGCTCTGCTTTTTTCTTTAATTCTTCTTCTTGAATTAGTGTTATAGCATTTTCTTTTTCTATAGGCACTTCTACTACTATATTCTTTTTAACACCTTGATTTCTATTTACCACAATATTGGACTCTTCTTGTATGTTAATCTCACCTGGAAGTGGAGGTAGTTTTTCTATAACTTTATTTGAAGAAGCAACTGGAAGATCAGTTTTTATCTCTTCATTCTTTTCTAAACTATATACTTTTAAATCCGATGAGTTATTTGTTGCATCATGACTTACTGGCATATTACTGCTTGAGTTATTTCCATTCAGATACTTAAAGTAGCTTTCCGGTTTATTATTCTCACTTGTTTTACTAAATAGATTTGAACCTGTCGTCTTTGATTCAGGAATACTTGCACCTGATTTTGCTGGTATTTCCTCTAGATTTGGTAATGTTGGCCTACTAACATCTATTGCAGATGGCTGTTTTTGATCTCCATTATCACCAAATGGATTAGTTGATGTTTGTTTAGGCATAATTTAAGGTATAATCAATATTGATAAATTGATTCTATTTAATATCTACTAATTAAACAAGTGGGAAAAGATAATAATATGACAATATTTACTGCAAGTAAGCTAAATTTTGCATTTGCAGGAAATCTATTACTAAAACCTTCTACATTTTCTGTAACAAGAGGTGAGCATATTGCACTACTTGGAATTAATGGATCAGGAAAAACTACATTAATGAAGATAATCGCTGGAATGTCGAAAGATTTTAAAGGAGATGTTTTTAGGCATGGTAGTGTTGAATATATTCCACAACTTGATTTGAATTTATACAGAACTGATAAGGCAGTATATGAATATATTGCTGAAAAATATGAAAAATGGTGGGAAGTGCTTCTTCTTCTAGAAACAAAGATGAATACAAAAATAGAGGAAAGTAGAATACTATCAAGTTTAAGTGGTGGTGAGATAGTTAAATTAAATATCGCGATAGGTCTTTGTATTCTTCCAGAACTTCTACTTCTTGATGAACCTACTAATCACCTTGATTCTGACTCATTAGATAGACTTACTAATGTCCTATTAAATTACCAAGGTACATTTGTAATTGTTTCTCACAATATTGAAGTACTAAATAAAGTGGCTAGTAAGATTTGGGAAATTGATGATAAAGAATTGAAAGAGTATGGGGGAAATTATGATCTATTTGTAAAACAAAAATCAGAATATATTATTACTCAAAAGAAAGAGTTAACTTTACTTGAAAAGAAAGAGAGGAAGTTAAAGGAAAATGTTCAAAAAAGAGTCATTAAAGTACAAGAAACTCAAAAGAAATGGGATGAAAAGAAGAAGAATCATGATAGAAGTCTATCTCGTACTGCACTTGGTGCTAAAGCAGATAATGCAGGAACATCTCTTGGTCTATATCAAAAAGAATCAAATGATAAATTAAGAGATTTAAAAAGAGGAATTGCAAATAAAGAGGTAGTAAAAAGAAAATCAATACATCTTGATTTAGATAGTACTGAAGGTAAAGGAAAGATAATTTCAATATTTAATGGTAAATTAACATTCTCAGATGGTGTTGAAATACTTTCAAAAATTAATTTTAACTTAAGAAAGGAAGATAGGATCGCTATATTGGGTAATAACGGAAGTGGTAAAACTGTATTTGCTAAAGAAACAGGAAATATACTCAGTGAAAAACCAACTAAAATAACTGGTGAGATTACATATCCTTTTCCACAAGAGGTCCTCTACATAGATCAGAAGTATAGTATTGTCAATCCAGAACAAAGTGCACTTGAAAATATGTTGGTATATAACTCAGATGTTACTTATGAGGAAGCTAGAAGGGCACTGTCTAATCTAGGTTTTCATCATGATATGGATATTGCAAAACTAGCTGGTAAATTAAGTGGAGGAGAGACTGCAAGACTTGCATTTGCTATGGCATCTGTTTCCACTATAGATATACTTGTTTTAGATGAACCTACAAACAATCTAGATATTCAAACTGTAGAATGGATAACCAATGCTCTTAAGGAATATACAGGTACGATTATCGCTATATCACATGATAGGAAGTTTTTAGCTAATATTGGAATTACAGACTACTTTGAAATTGAGAATAAGGAGCTAAAACTCAAGGAAGTAAGCATAAAACAATAATCCCAAAATGATTAATCATATTTCAACACATATACTATATGTGTTTGTTTGCTATACAAAAAAAAGACCCCTTACCGAAGTAAAGGGTCTTACAAGAATCTATTTTATTTAGTATCTTGCTCCGCCACCGTAGCTAGGTCTGTCACCTCTTGGTTTAAAGTCTCTTCGAGGTCTTTCCTCTCTAGGCTTTGCAACATTAACTACGATTGTTCTACCTTCGAATTCCTTTTGATTCATAGCTTCAATTGCTTTGTTAGCTGACTCTTCTGAATCGAATTCAACGAAAGAAAAACCCTTTGATTTACCGGTAAATTTATCGGTAATTAGGTTTACACTTACTACTGTACCAAAGGCTGCAAAAGCTGCCTGTAGTGCATCAGCAGTTGTAGTATAACTGAGATTCCCCACATATAATTTTGTGGACATAAGAAAAAAATAAAAAATTAAAATCCGTAATCCTAGGGAACCTTGACGCTGAGAAGTTGAATCCTATCAGAATGGCATTCCTTGCAATTACAAGAAATATTATACCACATAAATAAGCTATAAACACAAAAGAAAATTTAGTACTGACTAACTCTTGTATATACTGTTACTTTAAATCAATGTTTAAGCCTAAAATACTCAAAGCACATTGATACATTCAGTATCAAAATTGCATCCTTTGAAGTACTTATCTTGATGTATGATAGTATAAATAATTAAGACAATAAAGTGGTTATTTCTCCTTACTAGCTTGCATATGTTGCCTTACTAATATACGGTTCTTTTTGATAAGTAAGTGCAATAAACTCATTCGAATTAGTTTTAATTAGGTGTGTATGTACGTGTCCAACTGACTTAGAACCATTACTGTTTGTTCTTGTGTATATGTTGTATCCTTTCTTTTCATACTCAATTATTGTATCTGTGTATTCGTCCTTCTCCTTTTTTGAAAACTCAGATAGGCTTACATAGTGTTTTTTTGAAACTAGCATAAGATGTTTTTCAACTTGACGATAATCCCATTTGTCATATGGGAATTCATTTGCTAAAACTCTAAAGTACTTTAATTCTTTTATTACTTGAGCATTTGGAGGGTTACAAAATACACATAAATCTGAATTATTAGTTTTTCTATATTTTCTATACCTATTTTCAGTGTCTATATTTCTATTCATTGTTAGCTTTAAATAATCTTGAAATTGAATCTGATGTACTATAGCAATGTCCAGTTAGTGGGTCAATAAATGAGCCAACTTTTAAGTTCATTATTTTAGTTCCAATGTTTAAGTTCCTAATTTTCATAGCATTTTCCAAGTCACTACTAGCAACCATCCAACAGTCTGGTTTAAAAAATGCACCAAGTGTAAGGTGGCTTGAAAAAAAAGTATCGGGGTATGAAATGTGATCATGTGACGTTACTAAATCAACTGTTGGCCTATATAAACCTTCTTCTGTTTTTAACATGAAATTTTTAATATTTGTAGCACGAACAATCCAAGGTTGTACTGGCCTTTCGGTAAAAACTTCGCCATGTTTGTTTCCTTTTCGAGAACTTACATATGCATCCCCATCAATACTCACTATGAGTTTAACTTTGTCGGAATTAACAATTTCCATTCTTTCACCTTCTGAAAGATCACAATAATTTACTCCTATGCTTTCAGCATATGCTTTTGCTAATTCAATTCTAGCACCTACTACTGCAAAGTAGTGATTGAGGTGAGTTAAATCGAAAACTCCTGTATAGAATCCTATATACTTTCCTTTTTCTCTCCAACGATTTACGGTATTGCTTAAATCTTCAATTGCACTCTCGCACTTTGGGCAAATCATTCTGTCGGTTATTTGGTTATAGAACATATTAAATCTTTCCTTATCAGTATTACAGTCAGCTTCCATTTCTAACCCAGGGATTATCTCTTGAGTGAAAAGACTAGATTCAATATTATAAGTCACTTGATTTGCTTCCATAGATATGGAGTATATTACTGAATATTGTATTAGTCAATTGAACCCAGTTTCAAAAATGATTATTTAATACAAGATACTCACTTTCTAGTAAGTGTTACCTTGGTAACTTTTTCCATACTGCTTTCAAGTTTAAATATGCTTTTCACTGCTAATAGAGCATATGTGTAGTCCATACCTTTATAAGTTGCTGATGTGATAGGTCTTGATATTCTTTCTACTTCTTTTGAAATGGATTCTTTTTCAAATGAAAAGCTCGTATTTTCTTTATGATTTAATACAAATTCACCAAGTAATTTCATCATTACAGTTCTAAAGAAAAACCTAGGGTTTTTAGGATTATAGTAATTTGAAACTTCTGATAAATTAAAACTAGCATAATTGAAGATCCCTAAGGTTGGTAATACTAATGATTTTCCCCCTCCAATATTTGCATCTCCTTTATCATCTAATTTCTCTTTATCAATTTCTTCTCCTGTATCATTGACTCTAATAACTAATTCCCCTCCAATAACTAAATGTGGTCTCATTTCAAGTCTTGATTCAGAGGGTAATAATTCATGTATGCTTTCTATTGCTTTATGTACTTTAAGCATTCCAGTACTATCGTTCGAAAATAACGAGCTATAACCAATTGAACCAAATGCGGTATTTCTGTTATTAAACAAATGGATAAGTATTTTTTGAATCTGTTTTGAATTATCAGAATTTGGCAAAATATATCCTATGGTATCAGGACTCGAGATCACTTTAATATATTGCTTATATTTAACCTCATTTGATTGCTCTACAGGTGGCATTTTGGTAAGGATAATAATATAGGATTAATATTTTATCATCTATAACCAAAATATCTAAATTGTCCACTTACGGGAGTATTGGAGCAGTTGTTTCTTCTTGTCCTGAGTATTTTCCAAAATCATCAAATCTACTGGTATTTTCTCTGCTAAATCTATAAAAAATAAGTTTTCCAACTTGCCAGTTATTTATTAATTCAATTTCAAATTCTCCAGCATTATATATCTCAAGAGTAATAATTTGAGGTTTTTCTCCAGCAACTATTAATTGAGCACTTTGATGAATACTAAGCCCAAGTCTTGCAAGAGTTGATCTACCATCTAGTATTGCTGCTATATCTTTACTAAGTCCAATTTTTTCGAAAGTTTGAGCTAGAATAAATTCTTTAGGCTTTAGAATATATGATTTATCAGATATATCATATTCATCATAAAGTACTTGGGAATTATTAAATGGATTTACTCGTAAACCTTTTTTAGGAATAAGTAATTTGTGACCTAGTTTTACTTTATAGTTTCCAGGTTTAATTTGATTAGAATCGAATGGCTCAATTTTAATATCTCCTTTAGTTATAGCGTCTTGTATTTCATTATCTGTAAGCATTTGATTTGATTAATAACAAATATATTGTAATGGTTTAGTATATATAATACTTGCTAAGTGGTAAAGATATTATTGTTTAATCAATAATTATTTTGATTTGTTTCTTTTAAAGTATTAAATTGAAATAAATTTTAATAATAACCATATGATTCCAGATGTTGATGCCATACAAAGTGAACCTAAAATTGAGGCAAATGCTGTTAATGACCAATTAGTTGGACTTGAAAGCAAATTCCTTTCTTTGAAGGATAGACTTTCACCTACTAATCCAGATATTAATGGGAAAGAGTTAGAGACTCTTTGTGAAACAGATATTTCCAAAAGATTATTAAGAATTTGGAAGGAGCAAAACACAGGTCTCCTTGATGAACAATTTAAGAGCCTTTCAGATTTTGATCAGTTGAATATTTTTTAAAACAAGAATATTATTCCAAATTCTGAGGGAAAACTTGTTCCATTATTAGAATATTTACAAGAACGGTATCAAACTATGTTTGGAAGTGAAGCCAGTATTTCATATGAAATACAAGATCTTTCAGGATTACCAAAGAATCTTCCTAAAAGTGCTCTCGATGTTTTGGAAATTTATGATAAAGAAAAAGTTGGGGCAAGATGTCTAAAGATGAAAATAGGGGGAAAAACGCACTAATACCAATATTAGTCGATCATAATCATGTGATGGGTGAGTCGGTTAAAGGAATGTTTACATATAAACGTACTTTAGAAGATACGCTCTCTTGTGGTGCAATTCTAGTTAAAGAGATTTCGAAACTACCTGAGGGAGGATATTACGACTATATGGCTACATTAGTTCATGAACTAGATCATGCAATGTTCTATTTCTTTAATACTACATACAAGCAACAAGTGATTAAAGATATAGATAAACTAGATATTCAAAGTGCTGAAGCTTTAAAAGAAATTCAAAATATTCCTAAAATATATGAGAAAACTTCGAGTTTAGAAGAGTTTCAAATAAAAAGTGAGGAATACAATAAACTGGTAGCTGAAATAGAAGTTGAGGCTGTTTTGATAAATAGTAAACGCAAAAAGTTATTAGATGAAAGTTCACTATTTAGAAATACTCTTAGTAATTTAAGTTCTATTGTTTCTGAAGGAATGGCGAGGAGAGCTCAAGAATATTTTAATGAAAATTTAAAAAAAAATTTTCTTAAGTCTGGAAGAAGAAATAGACTACTGTCAACAAATTAGTGATTTACAAGATAATTGTATGCCAGGAATGCTTCTCTATTCAGCAGGAAAACAATATATGGATGCAATATTCCCTAAAGATAAAGAAAAAGACATTTATCTTTCTCCTGTAATCGATATGGCTATAATTAATAGAACTGGTGGTACTACATCTGATGAAGTTGCCCATAGAATACTATTAAATGTTAATTTAAACAGAAAGTGGTTAAAAGAAAAACTAAATGTTGATTTTGGTGATATGTCTCCTGAAAGAATTGCAAAAAGAATACTTCAAGATGGGGAATTAGCCCAAATATTCTTTGGTGAGAATATGAATAAGGCTTTTGATTATGCATTAACAATTCGCGATTTGCCTCAAGATGAGATTGATAGGCTATTTGACGAACAAGAATCAAAGGCTACATTAGAAGTAATAAAAGAAATCGTAAAGGATAAGGATGGTAGTTTAGTTGTTGATACACCTGAGTGGAAATTAAAGGTAGTAGAAGGATATTATTCTTTCTTGGCAAATAAGCAATTAGGCGCTCATATTATCGGTATTTTGAATTCTGAAGTTTCAAAAACATCTTCTTCAAATCAGTCGTCCTCATAAATAACTGTGTATATGTATTGTGGAAACAATACTAGTAAACTTATTTGGTGACCTCACGGAGAATCGAACTCCGATTTGTAGGATGAAAACCTGCTGTCCTAACCGTTAGACGATGAGGCCAAATTTAAGTGCTTTTAATTATATCAAACCACCCTATGTTTAATCCATGAGAAAGGGGTTATTCTGATTCTTTTTTCCTTTTTTCCCTAAGAAAGTAAACATAATCTTTAGGTTCATTCCAGTTTTTAGATACTATTTCCCTTAAACTATCAAATATTGATGTTCTTCCAATATTAAAAACAATAAATAGACAAAGAAGTATTATGCCTAAACTTATCAATGCTTTTTCTTCCTTAAAAACAAATACATAGAGTAGAGCAATAACAATAATCCCAATGATTAACATTGAATTAACTATACTGACTCTCAAGTTTTTCATTTTTTTGTTCCACTCCTCACTGTTATTTGTCCCATTATTTGGGGTATTCATTTTTGGTAGATTTGTTTGAGCTGGTTCAGTATTTGGATTAGCATTTTTATCAAAATCATAATCTGGTGCATTTGGAAGTTTTATATCTGTAATTACGAATTTACCATTTTCTGCTTGTTTCAAAATGTATTCATAAGTTCCATCATTTCCAATATATCCAGAACCTAAACAATAGGTACAGTTTGTCCCATCTTGTAATTTACCTAAGCCATTACATGTTTTGCATTTAAATGCTTTTACTTTTTCAGCACTTGGCATTATATTTTTAAACTATCTAAAGTAATTTCTAGTACCTGTCCATTAGTAATTTTTCCTTCTATTATTTGTTTTGCAATCCAGTTTTCAATCTTATCTTGCATAAGTCTAATAGTAGGTCTTGCTCCAAATTGTGGATTATATGTTTTTTCAACTATCGTATTAACTACTTCATCTGAAAGAGATATCTTGATACCTTTATCTTTAAGTTTTTCTTCAATCTTACTAATTTGAATTCTCACTATTTTTCCTAAAGCTTCTTTTGTAAGAGGATTGAATATGACAATGTCATCAAATCTATTTATGAACTCAGGTCTAAAGTAATCCTTAAGGATTGGCATTAGCTCATTTTGTAGAAAATCAGCTTTATCTATGTTTCCTGCTTCACTTAATTTCTCAATTATTTCTTCTGAAGCAATATTACTAGTTGCAATTATGATTGCATTTTTAAAATCTACAGTTCTTCCTTGTCCATCAGTAAGTCTTCCGTCATCAAGTACTTGAAGAAAGATATCAAATATCTTTGGATGAGCTTTTTCAATTTCATCTAGTAATATTAGTGAATATGGTCTTTCCCAAATAGGGTTTGTAAGTTGTCCACCTTCTTCGTATCCAACATAGCCTGGAGGAGCTCCAATAAGTCTTTGTACTGTATGAGTTTCTCCAAACTCACTCATATCAATTCTTACCATTGCTTTTTCTGTATCATAAACAATTTTACATATCTGTTTTGCAAGTTCTGTTTTACCAACACCTGATGCACCAAGAAACAAAAATGATCCAATTGGCTTTTTAGGATCCTTGAGGCCTGCTCTACTTCTTCTAATTACTTCGCAAACTGCATGAACTGCTTCTCCTTGCCCGATTAGTGTTTCATTAATTATTCCTTCTAAATTTGTTAATTTATCTGATTCACTTTGAGATAGTTTTTGAACAGGTATACCAGTTTTTTCTGCAAGTATTGTTTTAATATCATTCTCATCAACTACTTTTCTTCCTTCAAGTGTTGCATGCGAACATGCCTCATCAAGAAGATCAATTGCTTTATCAGGAAGGAATCTATCAGTGATATATCTTTTGGATAATTCAACTGCATTTGAAACAGCAAGTGCAGTTATTTCTACTTTATGGAAATGTGATAATCTCTTTGCACTTTCAGTACAAATTAGTATTGAATTTTCTGAACTTGGCTCATCAACTTTAATTGGTTCAAATCTTCTTGCTAATGCTGGATCCTTCTCAATGTATTTTCTATATTCTCCAAGCGTAGTTGCACCAATAACATGAAGTTCTCCTCTTGCAAGAAATGGTTTTAATATATTTGCAATCAATGTTGATTCATTAGAATTACCTCCACCAGTAATTAAATGTATTTCGTCAATAAATAGAATAATATTTCCTGATCTTTTTATTTCATCAATTATTCCACTTAAGATATCTTCTAGAACACCTCTTGAAGTTGCGGCTCCAAGTAATGCAACAATATTTAAACTTACCACTCTTACATCTGTAAATATTCCTTTAATTTCTTCTCTTGCAACCATAGTTGCCAAACCTTCGACAACTGCAGTCTTTCCAACACCTGCTTCTCCAATTAAAATTGCATTACTTTTAGATTCTCTGCTTAATACTCTAATCAATTGTTGTATTTCTTTTTCTCTTCCAATTGCTTTATGAAGAAGACTATCTTTTGCTTGGGAAGTTAAATCTGCGCTATATTTATTAAGTAATGGAGTTGTATTGTCACCTTGTGTTGACACTTGACCACCAAGTCTTTCTGCTACTATTTTCTCAACATTTTCAAAACTTAAGTGAACCTTATTGAATAGGACAGATAATACAGGAATTTCATCACATGCAAGTAAAATATCCTCAAGGTTAACAAAGTTTCTAGAATATTTTTGAGATGCTAAGTAGGAGACTAGTAGTAATTTTTGAAGTTCAGGAGAAAGTATTACAGTTCCTAGTTTTATTCTAATAGGGGATGCTTCAAGTTGCGACTTTTGATCTGCTATTTCAGAAACAAGTGTATCAATATTAATATTTTGAGACAAAAGGATAGAATTAATTTGAGGATATTTAATCATTTCTTCTATGAAGTGCCATTCGGATACATAGTTTCCACCTTTTGCATATGTGTTGTTAAATGCTATTTGAATTAAATCAAATACATCTTCAGATAAGTATTGTGATATATCGCTACTCATTGTTTATGACACTAAAGAGACTAAAACTATAACTAATATTAGAAAAAAGATTATTGAGGCTACTATTGAACCAGCTATAATAATTCTTTTTGTCTCAAGTTCACTATGTGCTTTGAAATTCACATACAATGGGAATCCCAACTTTTTGATTTCACTGTTTTGCTTTATATACACACCTAAAGTATCGGCAACAGATAAAGGATCTTGGTAATATCTCATATCCCCCCATCCTTTATTGTTTAATGTATTTGTTACTTGTTTGTATAGTTGTGATCTCATAGAAAAAAATATCTATATGAACATATTAATCAATTTACGATTAGTTATCAATTTTCTTAGCTATATTTTGTTACACAATATATATTTGCACTAACTTTTGAATCTAGCTAGCATATCCATATACTAATTAATAGATAAATAATGCAAGAAAATATTCCTAGTACTTCATCGATTCCACAATCAACACTTGGAAAATCTACTCAAACAAAACCTCAAATTGATCCCAATAGAAAGCATAATATATTAATAATTATTCTATTAGTTTGTGTTTTTGTCCTATTAGTTATCGTTGTTTTTCTTTTACAATTGGAAGATAAAGCAGAAAATACTGCGAAATTAGTAGCAAACAGTACTTCCCTTAGTACTCAAACTTCAAGTACTACTTCAAAAGTAAGCTCAATAACTTCTTCAACTTTAGCATCAATTGAATTTTCTACATATTCTGATGAATATATTTCATTTAAGTATCCTACGGGATGGAGTGTTAAATTAAATCAGGATAAATATGGTTCAGTTATTGATGGAACAGATAAATCATCATGTGTTACTGGAGATAATTTTTCTGGTGTATTTGATATTCGCTTAATTAGTCCAACGGGAAAAGAAGTAGAATTTGGTAATGTGTTTGGTGGTACTTCAACTATGGTATATCAATACGATAAGTCTAAACCCCTAGTAATGTCATTAATAGGGGATGGTGATAATGGACAAGAGAGTGTAGTTGGGACTGAAACCTTACCTTCTACTCCAACTATTATTGCTAATTCATTTGGTTCATACTTTTTTATCGGAGAAAGGAAGTTTATTGATACAATTAAAAAAGTTATTTATATAGGTAAAACTGATTTACAGAATAATAATATTTTAAATATTGATACAAAACCATATTTGGTAATAGAGAATAAAAGCAATACTTTGAAATTTAATGGAGATGTCTTTTGTGCAAATGGTTATATGAAATTTCAATCTGAACCAGGAAGTGAATTAGGAGTAGTAGTACATGATTTGTCAGTTGATACTCCAGCAAATGTAGCAAATATAGTAGATACATTCATTACAAGTATTGAAAGAAAAAAGTAGTAATTTAGTTATTAACTATTTATCATGGATCCTAATCAAACTGTTCCCGAAGCTCCTCAGAATGTTCCTCTTGTAGTTGAGCCAACTATACCTTCTTCTCCTGATAGAGTGTTACCTCCACTTGAGCCAATGACTGTTATTCCTGAAGTAAAATCTGTAAGTTCTCCTTCTGAGACTCAAAGTATTCCACCAGTTGTTGAACCAGTAGTTGAAAAAGTAATTCCTGAAGTAAAGGCTAAAATAGAAGAACCTAAAAATGTAAATGTATCACTCTCACCTGATGGAGTTAAAGTAGTTAAGAAACTGGCCATTTTAAGTATATTATTAATAGTATTTGGAATCGTATTTGTATTAGCCTTAGCAGTAGTCCTAGGATTAGCATTCTTTGGATAAAGAGTTTTACTATCTTAAAATTAAGTGATAATTACATAAGAATATTGCTTTCTTATGGTAAAATATATCCATGCAACATATACGTAACTTTTCAATCATAGCGCATATTGATCACGGTAAATCTACTTTAGCAGATAGAATTATCGAGACTACTGGTATGGTTGAGAAAAGAAAAATGAAAGATAGAATATTAGATACTCTTGATTTAGAACAAGAGCGTGGAATTACTATTAAACTTCAAACTGCTCGTATGCACTATGAATACGAGAAAGAAGGTGAGTTTAAAGGATCATATATTCTTAATTTGATTGATACACCAGGACATGTAGACTTCTCCTATGAAGTAAGTAGGTCAATTGCTGCTTGTGAAGGTGTTGTGTTACTAGTAGATGCGACACAAGGAGTACAAGCACAAACACTATCAGTGTTTTATCAAGCAATGGATTTAGGATTAACCATAATTCCTGTGATTAATAAGATTGATTTACCATCAGCACAAATTGAGGAAACTAAAAAAGAGATAGTAAATACTCTAGGTTTTAAGGAAGAAGAAATCATTATGACTTCTGGTAAAACAGGCCAAGGTGTAACAGATTTACTTAATGCAATTGTAGAAAGAATTCCATCACCTGAAAAGAATTATCATTTTAGTGAAGAAATTGAGTTATCAGAAACATCCTCACTTAAAGCATTGATATTTGATTCGTTTTTCCATGAGCATAAAGGAGTAATTGCTTTAGTTAGAATTTTTAAAGGAAATATTGAGTCAGGTAAGTCTTATCATCTTATGGGTACTAATACTGATATGGTACCAGTGGAAATGGGATATTTAACACCTGATCTTACTACTTCAAGTGTAGTTGCAAATGGTGAAGTTGGATATATTGCAACTGGTTTCAAAGATATTAAGCATGTAAGAGTGGGTGATACTCTTGTAACTACAGATGACTTCAATGCAGATAAAAGTATTATCCAACTATCAGGATACAAACCGGCGAAGCCTATGGTATTTGCAAGTGTATTTCCTGTTGATGCAGATGAGTTTCCATCTCTTACAGATGCAATTGAAAAATTATCACTAAATGATGCGTCTTTAAGTTATACAAGACAGTTTTCACCAGCACTAGGTTCAGGATATCTTTGTGGTTATCTTGGGCTTTTACATATGGAAATTACACAAGAAAGATTAGAGAGAGAATTTAATGTAAATTTGATCACTACAAGCCCTACAGTTGAATACAAAGTAGAACTAACGACAAGTAATATAGATAAGATAGAAAATGCAAATGAAGAAGATTTTGATGACAATGGATTACTTGTAGTTAAGTCAGTATCAAAATTTCCTGATTTATCATATATCGTTAATGTATTTGAGCCATTTTCTGCTCTTGAGATTATTACTCCAGAAGAGTTTATGGGTCCAATTATGCAGCTTTGTTCTGAAAAGAGAGGAGTTTTTCTAAATATGGAATATGTTACTCCAAAGAACACTTCATTTGAAGCAAGTAAAAAACATGTAATCATTAAATATGAGATTCCTACAAATGAAATTATTACTGATTTCTTTGATAGAATGAAATCTGTATCTCAAGGATATGCTAGTATGGATTATCAATTCAAGGATTTCAGAAAGAGTGATATTGTAAAAGTATCTGTTCTTGTAAATCATGAGATAACCGATCCGCTATCATTTTTATGCCATAAGTCAGTAGCTGAGGCTAGAGGAAGAAAACTTGTTGAAAGACTCAAAGACCTTATCCCAAGACAACAATTCCCAATACCTATTCAAGCTAGTATCGGAAGTAAAATTGTTGCTAGAGAGGATATTTCTGCATACAAGAAAAATGTACTTGAAGGTATGAGTGGTGGACATGTAGAAAGAAAAATGAAGCTTCTACAAGCTCAAAAGAAGGGTAAGAAAAGGCTTAAAATGCTTGGTAATGTTGAGGTTCCAAAGGAAGCGTTTCTAGCTGCACTTAAGAATTAAATTGTTTCATTTTCTGAAACTATCCGTTAACTATATTATATATACGTATAGTTCGGTATAATGGGAAGGGAGTTTAATTTAATATTCCATAAAATGAATAAATCAACATTAATAGTTATTGTACTTGCAATTTTAATCGGTGGAGCTGGAATATTTCTTGCCTTAAATCAACCTGCTAAAGTTGTACTTGGTGTGAATAACAAAGATTGGGTTAAAGGTAATCTTGAATCAAAAGTACTACTTGAAGAATTTAGTGATTTTGAATGTCCTGCATGTAAGGCATTTGAGGATCAAGTCTTAGCTGCACTACTTCCACAATATTTAGATAAAGTTAAATTCCAATACAAACAATACCCATTAACTTCTATTCATCCTTATGCTTTAAAGGCAGCTGAAGCAGCTGAAGCAGCAGGAGCACAAGGAAAGTTTTGGGAAATGCATGATAAAATGTTTGCTGTACAAAATTCAGACGGTTCATCTTTGAGTGTTGATAATTTGAAAAATTACGCAAAAGAGTTAGGACTAGATACTAATAAGTTTAATACTGAGTTAGATAATAGTACTTACAAAGGTGATGTACAAAATAGCGTTAGTGAAGGAACATCTAGAGGTGTAAAAGCTACTCCTACATTTTATGTAAATGGAAAACAAATTTCAGGTGATACTTTGGAGGCGATATACAATAACTTAAAGATTGAATTAGACTCAGCCTTAGCTTCAAAATAGTACTATTTGTTTGATTTTAGAAATTCAATAATAGCTTCCCCATGACCTTCTGCTCTTACTCTTTCCCATACCTTGATAATTTTAAGATCTGGTCCAACTATAAAGGTACTTCTCATCATTCCTACTACAATTTTGCCATATAGATTCTTTTCTCCCCAAGCACCTACTTGAAGTGATAATTTTCTTTCAGTATCTGAAATTAGGGGAAAGTTTAGTGAATATTTTTTAATAAACTCTATATGAGAAGATATATCATCTCCACTAACACCTAATACTTGTATACCCATAGCTAGTAACTCACTGTTTGAATCTCTAACACTACAAGCTTCCTTAACACATCCAGGTGTTTGATCCTTTGGATAGAAGTAAAGTACAGTAGTTTTTCCTTTAAAATCATTAATTTCTATTTCTCTTTCAGATTTTGAATCAACTACTTTAAGTATTCCAAAATCCTTTATCGAATCTCCTATCTTTAGCATAATTAGAATTTTAAAATTATATTATTAATCTATTTGATATACCAAAGTTACACTTGAAGATATTTCACTTTGACCTGCTTGTACTGTTAAATTAATTGGTTCTGAACTTGGAGATGATTTTGCCATACTATCTGAAACAGAATTTAACATTGGAGAATATACATAAGGATTGTATGAGTTTGCATCTTCAACATTCTTAAGTTTCCCAAGATTTAGTCCTGAAGTTCTTGCAAGTTCAATTGCTTTTACTTTTGCATTCTCAATTGCTTGAAGTTTTAATTCATCTTGGACTTTTGTTAAATCTTCAATGTAAAAATTAAGTGAAGAAACTGAATTAATTCCATTTTGAGTAGCTGAGTCAATAATTGCACCTACTTTATCTAGTAGTTTTGTTTTGATTGTTAATGAAATACTCGATGAATATCCTATTAAAACTTGCTTACTGGAAGAGTAATCATATTCTGGGGATATGTTGTAATTTGATGTCTTAATTTCTTCCTCTAAAACTCCTAGCTTTTTTATTTCAGCAGTCGCTTTATTAATTATCTCACTAGCTTTTGCTTGAACTTCTCTTACTTCTTTCCCCTTAATTATTGTTGTCAACACTATATTTGCAGCATCTGGTTTTACAAATCTTTTTGCATCAGCTGTAACTCTAAATTGATTTGAATTTGAACTAAGAATATTATTACTTGTTCTTTCAGTATTCCAAAATATGAAAACAACTAATGCCCCTATAACTATAGAGATAGCGAAAAGTAAATATGTAGACTTAACTACAAACCAAAATACATTTTTAATATTGGGGTGACGAATCATGTTTATGAGTTTAAAATATATAGTAAAAATATAGTCTGAATAAATATTTTTATCAAGTAACTTAGATTCTACTCCAAAGCTCCAGTAGTTTTAGTTTTAGTTTCTCTAATAGAATATACAGTATTTAATTCACCAATTGCTAAGGAAAATACTTCTTCAACTTGTGGATCATATGAAATCTTTTCTGCAGGTGCAATTAAATTATGCATAAGGACAAGATCTCTGTTAAAACAAGGATTTAATGAAGAATTAGTTTCATCAGGTCTAGGAATAGATCCATTAAATGGAGTAGTACAATGAGTAAATGTTGATGTATTTATTCCTAATTGAACAAGACCTCCGTTAATTCTTAATCCATCTAGTACAATAGCTCCAGCAGGATTATCAGCTTCAGTTCTAATTTGACCATCAGCAATTAAGAAAGCATCAATATCATCATAGAAAGGATATTCAGTTTTTGAAGTTTTTTGATATGACTTGTATGTTCCTTGAAGTATATCAATATTTCCACCAGCAATTATGATTAGTGATTTTCCATTTGCTTCTAGATCTTTTCTAATATCAGGATTAATTGTTACATTTCCTTTAACAAGCATAATAGTATCGTTACTAAGGTACCAATGTGGCCATAATTGGTTATCGCCAGCTTGAATATTCGTACCTGCTGGTACACCAGATCCTGGAGCAGGTGAGTAGGTAGCAGGGGATAATGGAGATTGTAGTGTTCCATTAACATGTAAATATGCATAGTTAGACCTGCAAGTTTTATCAACGGTTGCAACAAATACATATGTTTGACCTTGAGATGAAGCAGGGAATGATACATTATCATACTCCCCATTTGATCCAACTATAGTTATAGCTGGTTCTCCATTAGGAGCTTGCATATGAATTACTGCATTTGTAGCTGTAGTAACTGCACCGTTAAGAGTTTTGGCGACAACTGCTTTAAAAGTAGTTCCATAATTAATATTTAATGTTGTTTCTAAATTACCTACGGGATTCTTTTGTTGCAATCTCATTAATGCAATTTTATCTGTACAAATTGTTGAAGGAAGATTTGTGAAATTTGGAACTCCTCCTACTACTGGAATTACTGGATCAGGTGGTTTGTTAATTACTAAATCATTTGAAAATCTAACAACATTCACTCCACTTTCTAAAGCACCATTTCCAAAACATGGTTTTTCATTGTTATCGCCATCAATGTAATTGAGTAAATCGTATCCTCCACTAGAACCTCCAGGTGTAGCTATTGTATAGGTGGAATTAGTTACATCGAGTACTCTTTTATGTGATCCTATGTTTATTGAACTACAAGGAGAGTTAATAGGATTTGATTCATCAGCATCATCAATAGCTTTTTGTACTACATTTTTTACATATTCATATGCACCTGTTGCTCCTTTAAAATAGCTAGAGACTTTTGTCATTCCGTGTAGATAACTGGAGCTAGATATACCATATTTACTTTTTCTATCAGAACTTGAGATATTAGCTTCAGATAATGGTCCTGCTTGACCACTACTTGCACTAGATTGGTAAAGATAAGAACTTAAGTAAGTATCATTAGCTTCAATACAAAAAGACGGAGTATTTTGTTGACTAAGAGTACTTGAAAGTGGAGCACAAGTAGCACTAGATATTTGGTGAATAGATTCATTAGCAGCGTACAAACTTGTATCAGCTGGGCCTTTAATGAAAGTACTCCCTGTTTTTGATTGTAACCAAGGTGAGCCTACAGATAAATTTTGATTTACAGGATTAGAATAGTTACAAAACAAATCTTCTGCATACCATCTCCCAGCTCCATTATTTGTTCCATTATTTCCATTCCCAAATTTTATTTCATAAGGTACAGTTTGGTTTGCTAAAGTAGTTAAATCTAATTCATATTGAGCAGTTCTAGTATCAGAAGTAACATTAGTAAGTGATCTTTTAAATAGCACCTTATTTCCATTTGCATCATATGCACCATTATCATTAAACCTAGACTCATTAGTAGATCCAGTGTAAGTTATTGGAGTAAAGTCATTAACAGGTGTTACAGCTTTAACTGATGCAAATTGATCTTTTCCTAAATATGTATATGTTCCATCACTATTTGCTCTATATTGAGAAATGAAAGGCCATACCACAGGACTACATTGACAAGATGTAGATGGATCTAATGAAAACTTAGCAGGGGCTATGTAGTATGCATGTGTTTTAAGATAATGATCATCTGATGCTACACTACTTACATTAAACTTATTCATACTTTGAACTTCTATACTTCGAGTAATTGTTGGAAGTT
>JBAXKR010000006.1:0-18226 GCA_037135235.1 bacterium
CAAAAATAGCTTGCAAAAGAGTAAACTGATCTTCACGAGGAAGTTTAATCTTTCCATTAATCATTATTGATTCTGAAAAATTAAATTCCAGCCCTGTACCATTAAGAAATTCATCATACGTCATTAACAATATGTCAGAACCTGAAGGTTTTTGAGAATTAATATATGCATTACTATCTTTAGTAAATCGAAGACTTGAAAGTACATCCTCAATTGATATACCATAATGTTCATTGTTGGCTTCCTGTGAGTTAGAATTTTCTGAATTTACTGCCATAATTAATACGCTTAAATATATATTTGATAGATATAACTATACACGAATTATAGTACAAAATAAACCTTTATACTCAACAATACTAATCCAAATCGAATTAAAATTTTTCAATCATATGGATTAATTTACTATTTACAACTAGTCTATTTTCAGAAAACAGAAATTTTGCAGATAATAATACTAAAGGTACTAATATCAAATTTCCAATGAGTTGTGGTCTAACAAATGGAATTGCATTGATATAGCTAGCTATTAATCCTGATAAATCCTTAGAATACATACTTGTTGTAAGAACTACTCCAAAGTTAGTCCATAGGAAGAATATTAGTGTTGAAATTAGGCCTCCTAAGCTACCTAAAACACCAAGTTTAACATAACTTAAGCTCTTATCGGCTTTCTTAAGAAGAACTCCAATTAATACAGGAACAATAAATCCTGACCATGTAAATATGAAGATTATTGTGTTACCAATAAGTAAATCGGTAAAAAGCATTGTAAATAGGGGAACAATGAAAGCAAGTTTTTTGTTCTTTACAATGACACCAGCTGTAATTGATAAAGCAGTAACAAACTCAAGATTAGGAATAATGTGAAGTACTGTTCTTGTAAATATTCCAATTAATATGAATGTAAGTACAATTAAAATATCAATTTTGTTACTTGCTAAGCTATTCAATATATATTTCATTTTATTCATATTATTAAATTAATATTTAGTAAGAATTAATTGGATTTTATCTCCACTTAAAGGAAGCAAGTCTTTAATTCCGACTTGGGAATCAGCTCCATTAACTTTAATATTCCAAAACTCTTTTGCACTCATATCAGCAATCCTTCCATTTACTCCAGTTAAATATATTCCATATGCACTTTCTGAATAATCAAATAAAAATGTTGCTTCCTTAGTCTTGTATGAAGTTAAAGTATCGAATAGTGACTTTCCTTTTTCAAAATCTATTACATAACTCTTTTGAATTAGGTTATTGTCTACAGACAATGAAAATTGATTTTTACTTTCAACATTAACCCCTTTAATACTCGTTTCTGGATTTGTTTTATTATTCGAAATATAGAAAAGAAATCCTGAGACAACAATTACTAGAACAATAACAGAAATCAAAGCTACTATCCTCTTTATAGAAACTGAAGATTTGTTTTGCATAATGTATTAGAGAGTAATAAGTAAATAAAAACTCTCCGATAGGAGAGTAAGATTACTTTCCTGCTCGGGACTATACATAAAATGTATATATTACTGGCGACCTGTCTTAAAAGTATTAAATATTACTTTTTCACAGTTGCGGCACAGAGTGGGAATTACACCCAACTTCGCAGTAAACTAACTGGATACTAATTTAAAAAATATATAATTGCAAGTAGATAATAAGTAAAGTAATATTCACTTATGAGAAAAATACCAATAACAGTATTCACAGGATATTTAGGATCAGGAAAAACAACAATAATCTTTAACTTAATTAAATCTCTGCCTAAAGATTACAAATCTGTTTGGCTTAAAAATGAGTTTGGAGATATTAAGATTGATAGTGAACTTGCTAAAGCAAATAATATTGAGGTTAAGGAAATGGTTAATGGATGTCTTTGTTGTGTACTAGTTGGAAAACTTGGAGATGCAATTAAAGAAATAATAGAGTCATATAACCCAGATAGAGTAATCATAGAAACTTCAGGTTCAGCATATCCTGCACCAATTGCATGGGAGATAAGAAAACTAGAAAAAGAAGCTAATGAAGGTAAAACTCCATATATTCCTCATCTTGATTCTATTATCACAGTAATAGATGCAATTAATTTTAATGGATATAGGGATAAGAGCTATACAGCTAAACTACAAGCAGAATTTACAGATCTTATCCTCATCAATAAATCAGAATTAGTAAAAGAAGAGGATCTAGATAAAACATTAGATGATGTTTATGATCTTAATCCAACAACTCCCAAAATCAAAACAATAAATGGATCAATATCCCCTGATCTTGTATTTGGAATAGATACAAAGCTATTCAACTTAGAATCAGAAGTTAAAAAAGCAGAAGAAGGAATAGATCCAGAACATCAAGAACATGAGCTAGATATACTTGAATTTGAAGAAGAAAAAGAAATAGATATAGATAAGATAGAACAACTTCTTAAAGAATTACCTTCAAAGTACTTCTATAGAATAAAAGGAGTAGTCCTATCAAAAGAACCAAACAAAAGTAAACTTATCAATTATGTATTTGGAAGAATAGATATCCAAACTATGAATACAAATAACAACAGTGAATCAAAAACAAAGATGTTATTCCTAGGGAAAAACCTTTCAATTTACAAAGAAAAGATAGAGAATGAATTAGGAATAAAAACTAATACCAATATAGAAGTGGGGGAGGTATAATTTAACATTAGAATTTAATACAAATAGATTTATAAATATGAAAATAAAACAAAGATTAATTTGGGTTACTTTAATTGCTTCATTTACAATCTTGTTTGTATTACCAATATTTTCACCTGTGTATGCTGGATTATCGGTTTGCAATGTAATAGATTCCACGTCTATGATTAAGTGCGCTAAATGTATTTCATGTAAGATTTCTGACGATGCGAAATGTGATACCTTGTATGAATTAAAGCCAGGAATATTAGCGGGCTGTGATCTTGCCCCAGCTACAGCTGCACCGCCCGTTGCGCCGCCGGCAGCAGCTGTAGCTGCTGCACCTGCTCAAGATCCAGGAGTTGCTGGTGGTAGGTCACAGATTAAAGATATCCCCATATTAACTCCAAATGATATTTGTGTTTCAGATTCAGGGAAGGACCGTAATACAGATGATAAAGTGGCAACAGCAAAGGCCACTATTGTTTACGATAACTGTTGTACATGTTTAGGTGGATGCACAAAAGATAACGCGAATGGAAATACTTGGACAGCAATTGGTTGCATACCTGGCAAGGTCTCTGACCTTGCTACATCAGTAACAAGAATACTTTTCGGTATTGGATTATTTTTAATGTTAGTAAAAATAATTATTGCTGGATATACTTTGCAAGTTTCCAATGACCCAGAGGCAATAAAAAATAGCAGAGAAGAAATATTTTCAATTATCATAGGGTTTGTTGTTGCAAGCATCGGATTAATAATATTAAATTTTATTGGATATGACTTGCTTGGATTAAAAAGTGTTATTCAAAATCTAGATATTACATTTCCTAAAAATTAGTACTATCAAAGTTAATTTATTTGTAATAATATATAAGTGAATATTATCAAAAATAAAATTATGAGAAAAAATGTTATTTCAAATGCAATAGTACTAATCTTTGTTTTCTTTCTTATCTCACCTATATTTCTATCACCAATTCTTGCTCAAACCGACACCACTTCACCCACAGCTAATCCATTTTCTAATCTTGCTTCATTAAGTGGAGCAGGGTTTTGTGAAGAAAACGGATTACATAGTGTATATAACGAAACAAATGTTTTTGAAAAATCAGGTACAGTACAATCAATGATGTATACATTGCTAGGTATGGTAGGAGGTTGCTATGCAACCGTAACAGATACCAATGGTAATTCTTCATCGGTAATTCGAGGTGGTGTTATTTCAACACTTGCTCAAGCAAGTGGAGCATTGTATTCAACAAGACCAGTAAGTTTGGCTTGGCAAATTGATAATACTTTAAACAACATTTCACCAAATAAAGAAGCACTCGCTGAAACATATTTATCCGGTATGCCAACAGGTGCAACATTATTAGAAACGGTTTCTAAATTACATTCAGCCCTATTAAATATAGTACTTACATTTTACATTCTAGTATTTATAATCATTGGTGGAGCAATGATTTTTAGAAATAAAATTGGAGGGCAGCAGTACGTTTCAATTGTAAATTCAATTCCAAGGGTAATTGTTTCATTAGTATTAGTTATTTTTAGCTTTCCAATCTCTGGACTTATGATAGATATTGGAAATGTAGGATATTCTTTAGTTTATGATATTTTTGTTAACCAATTACCATTATCAAATACTGGTGAAGCTAAACATGGGAATAATAAATTCTTAGGACTAGACAAAAATTCACCTTTTCTTAAACAACTATTACCAACATCAGAACAGATGTCAATTTGGAAAATTTATGGATTTTCTGGAGCTACTGCACTAGAACTAGGAACAAATTCTACTATTAATTTTGTTGAACCTGAATTAACTGCTATTGGAAAGAATAAAGATCTTGGAATAACTTCATTAATAGTGACAGTTATTCAAGGTTTAGCAAAAGATAGTATTAAGGCGGATTCAGGGATAAGTGGAATCATTGTTTTTGCTATGACCTTAGGTGCAGCATTTGCTATGTTTAAAATCCTATTTTCATTAATTAAAGAATACTTAGTTATGTTATTCTATCCTGTTATATCTCCATTTCAATTTGCTATGTATGCACTTCCAGGACAAGATAAACAAATAATGAATTATATTAAAACAATGTTAGGTTCTGTACTCAGTTTTGTTGGAGTTTATGCAGTATTTGTACTAATTGTTTTTTTAGGTCAAAAATTATTAATTGACACAAATAATAATAAAGTTAATCCAGCACTATTAGGTTTTAATGGTTCTGTCCCGACTGATTTATTGGTTTCAATTGCAGCTTATGGACTTTTCTTGTTGTCTCCTTCTGTCCCTGAAATGGTAAAGGGGGCAATAGGTAGTAGTGCAAGCTCATTCTCAAAGTATGGTTCGCAAATTGCAGAAACTACAAAATCTGCAGTTAGAAGAATTCCTATTGTGGGAGGTTTTGTATAGTTTGATTGAAAAAATATATAGATGTCATTTATATGAATCGAGTTAGAAATATATATCAGGATTTAGAAAATATTAATAATGCAGACCTTTGTGAGAAACTATTTATATGATTCTAGTAATTTTATTAAATCTGCATCACTCATTTTCCCAATTTGACTTGAAGCACTTTGTAAATTGGTTATAAAAGTTTCATTACTATTTAATGCAATTCTTCTTCCAGCTTTAATTGTAATTTTATCTGCACTTTCAATTACTACAGATTCAATAAATAAACCTTGTTTAACTCCATTAATGAATGCTTCTTGTGGGGTAGCTTTAAGAATCAATAAATACTGCATTTCTATTTGCTTAGCATTATCTGGATGCAATATTTTTTCACTTTTTAATGCATTTGCAAATGGGGAAAGTATCAATTCTTTAAATTGATCAGTAGTAGGGATTTCTTTGTTATCAATTTTATTAATAATCTCATTCACACTCCTAATTTTAGAATTTACAATTATATATGGATCTGTAAACATTCTACCTCCTGGGAATTTATTCTTCTGATAAGTATAAAAAACTATAATTTTGTTCAGAGTTGCATTATTACCATCCTCTACTGATATACCAAAACCTCCGTCAGTTCTCATCCAATTTAATACATCTTGATATTCAGCACTCCTAGTTTCAACTGAACCTACAGAGTTTGGGAAAAAACTAGTAAAAAATTTGTCCAAATGGAAAATATCAAAAACAATTTTAGGTTGCTCAAGTGCAGCCTTTTGCATATTCAATTGAATAGGTGTTTCATACAAAGTATTATATTGAGTACTTATTCCTTGAGCTACTGATTTCGCTACCTCTACTTGGAACGCCTCTCCAAGTTTGACTGCAAGGAAGATTCCTGAAAATATCATTAAAGAACTTGTTAATACCAGTTTATACTTCTTGTATATTTTACTTTCATCTTCACCATGTGGTATTCCCCCTATGTACTTATCTGAAGGTTCTGGAGCCCTTACTTTCCATCCTAAAACTCTTGGCAATTTTTGTAATTCTTTAGTACTCTTTGCATCTAACCTTTCCTTTGCCTTCTGACTAGCGAAATCTGTAACTTTAGTTGAAGCTGAAACTATACCATTAAATACAACAACTGGAAGTATTTTAACCAATTTGCTATCTCTATTTCTTACTACAGTTCCAGCTAATTCAGTTAGAGCTGCTAGGAGGCCATGTCTTAATCCCATTTGTTCATGGATTCTATTTTCATACTTATAAAATCTTCTGGCATACTTTCTAAAATTAGGATTTTCCCTGTTATGTTTTAATAGCTCTTCAATAGAGCCACGAGCATCACTCTCAGTAATAATATCTTCATTCCTTAATCTTCTTCTTGCCTCTTTTTCTGATCTATCTTTCTCTTCACTATTACTTTGAAGAATACTTTGATGTATTTCTCCTTCGTGGGTTGTTATTATTCTATCAAGCTGGCTTGGAACTTTTATTAAAACTTGAATATCACTAGCACTAGGTGTAGACCTCTCTACAGCTGTAATTCCAGTTGTCTTTAAAGCATCGATATTACTAAATATTTCTGTAAATTGATATCCCATATATTATTTTTGATAATATTATTACTTTTTCTTACTAGGTTTAACATTAGATCCACCAAGTGTATTTGTTATATGATCTGCTGATTCTGGTCTTTGATAACCTTCTATTCCATGCCAATCTACATCACAATGTAACCAGTTTACATACAATAATGTCAGATTGCTTCTAATATCACTTCTAGCTTGTTCATTTCGTGCACCAAAAAGAACCTTACTGTACCTACTAATAATACCACCTACAGTTGTGCTTGTATAATCAGCACCCGTTAGTTCAGAAACCTCTTTAGGATCGAAGCAATTACTATTCAGTGATCCTTTAACCTTTAAATTTTTCTTAGTAACTCCGTCCATTGTTGTAGACGCAACCTTTTTCCTAAATTTTCGTGCTTGATTTTTTATAACTGGCAAACTTTCCATTATTCTCCAAACCCAAAAGTTTTCATCCTGTGTCTTAGCAAGTTCAGTAAATCTTTTCTCTACCATATTTCCAATTAACATTGAAAAAACAATAGGATTTGTAATACTAATTGCAGGCCATGCTGGAATTTGAAGAAGACTTAATATTATCGAGGTTCTCAAAGGTATTCCTGCTAGCCTGCTCATTCCAAACATTATTGGTGCCCTGACTAAAGGTGAAATTAGAAAATTAAGAGGATTAAATGAATTAATCACAATACTTAATACAAGACTTGGAATAAATGCTTTTGCTGTGGTCCTCATGCCAACTACAGAAAGTGGTAAAAAATCATCTACTACATCTATTACTCCATTGATTCCATCTTTTATCACTTTTGAGATTGTACCAATATTTTTAACTACTTCACCTACATCAGAGACTCTCTTTTTTAAAGAAACTGCGTAGAGATGGAGTATATTACTATGTTCCGATATTATTTTTAATTCATTCATAACACCTTCTATAGAAACTCCATTTGCAGCTAACTGAAGATTGAATAATCCTTTTTCAGATAATCTTCTAGCTTTACAAAATTTGTGTAAGTCGCCACTTGCACCTGTAGTTTCCTTTATTTTATGAAACGCTTCGCTTAAAATTATCCAACCAACTTCAAGAGGAACTCTTTTGGAAATATCAGTTTTTAGTTCTTTGTACTCACCTAACTCTCCACCAAATAGGGTTGTACTTAAATCTACTTTTCCTTCGGACCAAATTGAAACTATTGGAAATACATTGTCTAATTCTTTAGAATTTGGAAGACAAATCCCTGAAACAGCTAAAGCAATTGCATCAATATATATAAGAGGAACTTCGAATACAATTATTCCATCTACCTCTTTCAATAATCTGGGATACTTTGGAAGGTAATATTTTGGATCAGCAGCGACACTCTCTGCAAAACTTGAAAGGGTAGAAGCAGAAATTTCGACGATACTATAAGTATCGGTTAATTTATTTTTAACTTCTGCATTTACAATTTCTTTTGTATTATTTGGATCAACTCTCATCTTTCCCTTCAAATATTCAAGCATACTAAATTGTTCTGCACCGCTATGATCAACTGTTACCCTAGGATCTGTTTCGTCAGTATATATGAGGTTAAAGAAATTTTTTGCTTCAAATCGCCTAGACCACATTTCATGAAAGGCAAGACAAGAGTGATTCATAATATTTGCTGGTGTCATAGTTATCAATGAATGTGCAAACAATGACATTACATACAAATCTTTCGTAAATTCAGAAAAACTCATATCATTTGGTGTGCCGAAAGCATTCCTAAATGTAAAATCATTTATTTCTGTATTTTTATATTCATATGTGAAAGTTACCCCGACATTTGTTCCGGGAAGCGGAATTGCTGCTAAGTCAACATTAATATCTGCAATCATTTCATATACAGCAACTATTGATTCGGATATTTCAGCTATTTCATCTGAAAGACCTTCATCAGCATTGGTTCCTGCAATAATTTTTTCTTCCAACTGCAAAGACTTCTTACTTAATACCTCTATTAAGGAATTTATTATTTGCATTCCATTCCAAGGATCAAGCCTAAAGCCTTTATCTATACCTTCTTGCCTTGGATCATTTACCTCAAAAAGTGCATTATTAACAACTATTATTGGTTCTTTATTTGGATGAGTATCATCAACAGACAATGAACCAGCATATTCATTCATTTCTAATATTTCCATTGCTATCTTCATACTATTAATCTCATTATCATCAACACCTTTTCTAAATGTCTTTCTCATATGCTGAAAAACCGCTTCCATTGGCTTTACATACATCTTGTCTGTTGTAGTACCAGCACCACCTATGTCTTTATATGCATCTGATTTTTGTCCAGAAGTAACTGGGAAATAATTAAGACTAACTCCAAAATATGTCTTAAATCTAATATATGCTGCCATTATTTGTTTCGTTACTTCGTAACTTGCATTTGTATTAATGAATGAAAAGACACCGATAGTTTCAATTTGTTTATTTTTGCTTGGAAATAAATATTTATCTGCAACTTCAATTTTAACTTTAGACAAGTTTGTAATTACATTAGTGTATTCTTTTGTTGTAAAACCCAAAGCCAACTCCTGCATTCTTGTAGCACCTTTAAATGCACCTGTTTCACTTGAATTTGGATCCAAAAATCTATCCCAATATGTAATAGGATTTCCGTCAGTTTTTGCCTCAGTATCTTTTGTATAAATTTTTTCAAAGTTTCTATTTACAAAAGCCTCTACCATTGGAATCACGAACATATATAGCTTATTAATATTCTCTTTTTGAAATCCTCCAACTAATAGAGATAATTTATTAAATGCTTCTTGGTAAAATTTCATTCCCTTTTCTTTAGATGCGCCTGAAAAAACTGAACTGGTTGTCTCAACATTTATTCCAAATAATTGCCTTAGTAGCGAAGTTACATCTTTTAATGAAGTAAAGAGTGCAGGATCGGTCTCAACAACAGTTCTTCTAAGGGGCATACCTGCATCAGCTAATTCTTTTAGAAATGTTCTCATATTAACAATGTAGCTCCAAGCTGCTAGTAATTGACTTCTAGGCCTTTGCGCAACTACATCACTTGCTGCAAGAGGAGAATCACTTAACGGAGCATAATTATCATTAAAATCATTACTTTGCGATGATGCCTCTGGTTTCAACACAAGTTCAGAATATAGCAACAATGCTTCTGAATTTTTTAATTTATGAATAGGAGTATAAAGACTATATGCAGAAGGATATTTATCTGCATATGTTATTTTATTATCTGATAAATCTCTCGTATAAGGGTCACCTTGGTTTGTAGGAGCAGACATCATAGCAAAAATAGTTGGTGGGATTGGGCTATTTTGTGAAGGATTAGTTGCTACCCTAGCCATAAATTGTAATGGAAAATCAGTAAAAGTATGTTTATCTATATAAATCACCAAATATGTTAAACTTTTATCTGGAAATTCTGAGTTTGCCGGATTTGAACACAAAAACTGTAAATACCAATCAAGCCTTTGCATTACTAGATTACCATTGTTTCTTATAAATGGATCCTTTAAATCCCAAATAAATGCCTTACTATCTTCAATTCCTTGCCTTATTGCAAAAATTGATTTTAAGGCCATTATTTCTGCTAATAAATATGGTCTATTAATTGATGAATTTTCAGATTTTGCTAAAATTTGAAAATTTCTTGTATTTTCGATTTTCCCATAATTAACTGTTGTCGATTGTAAAAAATCATAAAAATTAATGTATGCGTCAATATAATTTGTATCACCTTCTTTACTTAACTTCGTTGAAAGATTTAAAAAATCAGAGATCTTTGATGGAACTTGATTATCAATGATTTTATAGAACAAGCTCACTAAGCTTGCATACCCAACATTCACACCACTAATATTCAATCCTTTTCCACTTGTTGCAGTATCCCTAAATTCATCAGTTACCTTTGTAAGAATTGAAAAAAGAGCCAATTTCTCCATATACGAGGCAATGGATGTAGAATCTAACTTGTAAAATGTTTTAGCATATTCTTTTAAGATATCATATGGTCCGCCTTTTGAAGGATTACTTCTTAATTCATTATTACTTCCAGATAAACTATTAGGAATTTTGGAATTATCAATAGCTCCCGAACTTAATTCAACCCCACATTCCAGTGCTGCCTCCATTGTTTGGTAAGTAATTTCACCAGCATTTTCTGGCTGTTTTGTGTAATAATCAGTTTTAACAAATTCCAATTCGAATTCAATAGGTGGAGTGGAACTTTCTGTCTTTTTATTTGCATCAACTGCTAATAGAAATTGTAATTTACTTTCAAAAATATCATTTATTGTAGCACCTGTTGATATTGTCTTTACTGCAGCAGTTGGATTTATATTACTTTTAAATGCTGTGCTATAAAAATTTTCTGAAACTGCTGAACTATATAGACTTCCTACAAAGAATATTCCATTTACTTTGCTAACAGCTCCTGTTGAGATAGTTTCGTTTAGATCATTTAATAACTTATAATTAATAGTTAGTCCTGATAAGTATTCACCTATGTTAATTAATTTCTTTGAACCGTCGGGATTTAATTTATCTTTGTATTGAATACTCCCAAACTTTGCCAACATAAGGAAATCAGCGAATTCACTAGCCACTTTAGCTAAATATTCCAGTCCTTCTTTAGAGGATATTAGCTTAACCAATTCTGCTTTACTACCTAAAGCCCTAAATCTTGCATAAAAACTTTCTGCGATAAAAGCAAGATTAACTTTTGCAAGTTCTGCAATTACTTTGTTTGGATTTTCTGTTTGTTGAAGTAAGAAACCAACAGTTCTACTGATTTGCTCGAAACTCTGAATTTTACTTCCATAATTAAACATTTCCAATCTAGAATCAATATATTTTTCAAATCCTTCAACTTTGTCCAAATCTTCAAAGGAAATGTCCGTTTCAGATTCAGTATCTACTTGCTGTGATTCAATTTTTGACAATGATGCAATTGGCTCAAGTATCACAATTGGAAGAATCTCATTTCTCTTCGCTTTTGCTCTACCCATTTCACTCAACTTTTCTGAATTTAAAGAGTTTGCACTTGCTAAAGCTTTGAGTCCTTTATCTAAACTATCATCACCATCAATTTCAAACCAACTTGGGAACACATCTTTCAAGGAAGCGATAATCCTTTCGTATTCAGTTTGAGTATATGATTTATTACTATCTGAAGAAATATATTCTTTGTCGGCATTTGACAAGGCTGTATAATATTTCTCAAGTTCGTCTGCTTCAATCGTTATATGGTTCTGAACTGCATTCTTAAACTCTGTTTTTTCTGCATCAGTTAAAGGATCTTCTTCTGTAAAAGATTTATTAATAAATTTTTCTGTTACCTCTTTTGTAAAACTAAATAGTACTAATTTATAAAATAAATCTTCTGTTGAATTTCTCTGTGGATTAGTTAATATATTTAATGCTGAAAGAGCATGGAAAAATATAATTTTTGATTCTTGTCTAGTTAAACTCGTTTCATCTAATAATTCTTTAATTAACGAGATATAACTTATTGCATTAAGTTTCTTCTTCGAATTTTCTGCCTCGTTTATATCAGAAATAATTTTCTCGGATCTTACCTTAAATTTGAGATTTTTAACTAAATCAACATCTTCTTTGGCAGTATGTTTATTTAGAACTTTTTCAAAGAATGAAGTTACCTTTCCCTTAGTATCTAAATTAACGACTACTGTATCTGCTGACTCATTATAGAGTGTTCCAAAAGTGCTTTTTAATCCCTTTTTAATAGTATTTAGTATACGAGATTGTAATGAAGGTTTATTAAAATCTGGTTCAACAACAAATAATTCTTTTAATAGGTCATATGAGGACGAATTTAGCTGTTGGATATTAAATACTATAATCGGAACAGTTGATCCTGAAGTAGAGGATATCAAGAGAGAAATTCTTCTATTTGACTCTTCTACTAAATTATCGATTAAACAAACATCTGTAAGAACCTCTGTTATTCTAGTTTTATTATCACCCGATCTATTAATACTATATTTATTTGCAATTTCTTTTAAAACAGAATTTAACTGATTTACAGTATTTGTTAAGTATACAGACCTAGCTTCACCTTCTAAAGAATCTGCTTTAATAAAAACACTATTTAAAGTGTTCGCAAATCTATTTGCTTCTTTACCAAATTCCACTGATTCACCATATATTTTATTAATATCAGGTGAACTAAGGCTAGAAGTCTCTGGAGTCGTTGTCATAAATATTATTTATTTTTAAGTAATCAAAATGACATTATTATTATACCATTTGATCTGAAAATTAGTATAATAAAATATATAATAATAAAACTTTGACTAAAGAAGAATCACAGAAAAAAACATTAGAGGACTTACAAGCTTGGTGGACTTTACATACTGCTACAAAAAACCCAGTTACCGAGCTTACTAACCTTAAAATGGGCTCTATTCCAAATTCTATCCTTGCAAGACTTAATGATGTAGGAGTTGTAGATATTGATGAATTAAAAGAAGTAATTTCAACACCGTTTTCAGGTTCTTCACCTTCAGATGTAAGTAAATATTTAACTGAATTAAGAAAAAACAGTCCAAGAGTAAATTTAATTGATGCAAAGCTTGATACCAGCAAAATATTTCAAAAAGGAAGTAATTTTGATAGTAAAACAATAAATACAATTCTCAGTGACCTAGAAAAAAGATACGAAGAGGCAAAAGTAATTTATCAAGTTTCAAGAAATAGAGGAGGGAAAGAAGCAGCTGAAGAACAATCAGGAAATATTCTTAAAGAACTTAATCAACAAATTAAGGATGTAAAATCAATTCAGCAGTTAGCGAAATCGAGAAATACATCTTTATCTACAGACGATGAAATTCGAAAATTAGATGGAGAAAGAATAGTAGCTATCAAAGCACTTAAACAAGAAGGAATAGAAATAAGTGAGTTTGCAAGTACTGACATAGTACTAAGAACTGGGAAAAACGCTAAAAACTACAATACTCAAAGATTACTAGAAAAATTAAATAACAACTATAAGTTTGGCCCAGTTGCACCTCTAGTAAGGCTAACCAAATCAGTTGGAAGCTCATATGGAATAAGTTTACCTGCGAATATTAACAAGTTAAGCATTCAAGAAACAAGTGCTGCAAAAGCAGAAGCACTTAAAAGACCTGTTTACAAAGAAGTTGAAAAAGCCATAGCAGAAAACGAAAAACTAAAAGATATTTCAACAACTGAAACTATTGCAAGAGTTAAGGCAGAAGTAATAAGTCAAAGTGCAAAGCTAGGTATTCCAGTTCCACTAACAGATGCCGAGATAGATTTAGAGTTACTTAAACCTGAAAATGCTGAAAAATTTCAAAACATACTATTAGAATTTAGTGAACTTGCAAAAAAGGATAGATTTGATTTAATTAAAAACAGAATACAAACTGCCAAAACACCACTTCTTCACGCTCTTGCACAAACTGCTAGAAGAGCAATTGTTAATGATAAGTGGAATTCGAGAAGAAAAGAATTGGCAAGAGCTCCAAGTTTATTAATAGAAAAAAGTGCACTTGACGGTAATTATGCTGCAATAGTGCTTCCAGAAGCTGGTAAAGTACTTAGTGATGAAGATCTACTAGATTCTGCAGGTTTTATCGATTTTGATAAAATCGATTCTCTCTCGGAGGCAAGCAGGACAGCTGTTAGAAAAAAACTAGTACAGAAATATGAAAGTTATGAAATTAAAAGTAGACTTACAGGACAACTTGCACATAATCAACAAAGGATATCAAAATATGGATTATTTTTAAGTCAACAGAAGGTTAGTGATCCATCATATGAAGGAAAAAATATTTCACTTGGAAACCTTATTTCAAGATATGTTGTAGAGGAAATTGCTGATCAAGTTGGAGAAAATTACGCTGAATTAAAAGACAGATATAATGGAGATCTAACTGAAATTCGTACAAACCTTGAAGCATACTGGAGAGATAGAGGTAACTCAGCAGAATCACTGGGAACATTTAAAGCAATGTGTAGAAAAGCAGTAGAAAGAGCAGTAGCTGATGTCGATATGCCTTCACAGCGAAAGTTAAGTGCATCAATGGTTAAAGATGAATTCATACAAAATACTTCAGATGAGTATGAAAGTTTAGTCATTGGTATTCTTAAAGATAAAAATAAATCAGCAATAATTACACCCCAAACAATTTTCGATGTGGATTTTGCATCAAAAGACGAAAATGCTACTACAGGAACTGCAATTAGGCTTACAGAAAGATCTGTAGGGAAAGCTTCAAGTTATAATGCAGGGCAGCTTCCAGCAGGTGTAGTAAAAAATAATCTGGTTGAAGAGGTAATTACCAAAGATTTTTTTGAAGGAGCGAATCCAAATGATCCTCGCATTCAAAAAGCAATTCTAAATATAGGGCACTCAATCGAAGAAGCAGACGAAGATGAAGGTTTCTTCGGAAAATCATATGGAGAAATACAATATACTCCTTCTGATGCATTGAAACATACTGAACAAAATACTGAAGAATTTAATATTGGAGCAAGAGAAAATGCAGAATTTCTGTTTAATTCTCTTTTTCATCCTGAACTTGCAAAGGAGAAATCTCAAAAAGACAGGGAGGATCTATCACAAAGAGCAATACTAAATATAGCTCAAAAAATTTTTGGGTCAGGTACCTCACAAGATCTGCAATCAATATTTGAGAAAAAGAAACTAGCTGGTTTTTACTCAGCTGTTTTTAAAAATCCAAAGGTATTATACAAAGCACTTTGGGATGGTGGAGTTCCATTGCCAAGTGGTGGGCAGTTTATGAAAGGAGGTATAAAAAAACTTATTTCAAATAAGTTAATGTCGCTAATAGGAATTAGAAGAAAGATTGATGCTGGTGATGGACATCATGTTGAAGTAAATATTGTAACAAGAGGAATACTAGGAAGGATAGATAATCTCATTGAAAGATTTATTAGTACTAAATTTGGGAAATTTTTTGGCCTAGATAACAGTTTAAGCTTTAGTAATAGAAAACGCAGAAAAAGTATTGTAGAAACAGTGTTAGCAGTTACAATAAATGCAGCAGCATCATTTGTTAAAGCATTATTAGTAAAAATTGGATTATTTCCTAAAATTCAACAATTTATTAACAATAGAATTTTTGAATTCAGTGGGACTGCATTTGGATCTACTATGCTTGGAACAATTGACGCTTACAAAGTATTTAGACATTATGGAGCAGCGGGTATTTCAGGAGTACAAAATGCATTTATTGGAGGTCTTATTGGATCAGTAATTGCTGGACCTATTGGTGCAACCATTGGAGCTGCAGCATTTGGAGGACAATCTTTTTTCAGTGCTCTATACAGAAATAATGAGTTACTAAAAGATGCCCAAAGTGCATTTGCCAGAATTCCTCAAACTGGTCTTTATAGTAAATTCGGTGGAATGTACACAAGAATGCAAGTAGCTTTTGGACAAGGTAGTGCATTTCCTTCAGTAATTGCTAATGCAGGAGAATCTGTATTTGCAAGATTATCAAGAACTTTAAGTGAATTATCTAAAAAAGATTTATTACTAAAAGGCTTCGGGTACTTCAAAAGTGGAACTATAGTTGCGTTTGGTGCAATTATATTAGGTGCTAATCCACTACTCGCATTTTCTTTAGGATTAGGATCAGTAGCTTTACAATATAGCGTAGAAAAAGGAATCGCTTTGCTTGCAAAAACATCTCCTGTACTTAAGATAGTTGAAACTTTTAGGATACTAGGTAAATTCCCAGTTTTTGATGCTTTGGGAGTAGGTTTTGGAGTGAGTTATGCAATTGAACAATTTAAACTACTTGGTAAGCTAATTAATGGAGAAATAACGCCATATCAATTTGCTAATCAATTACTTTTATTTTCAAATATCGGAAATGGTATTGTCAGCACAGTTTTCTTAGTAACTGGTGTATCTGCACTGGCAAGAATTGGATTATCAGTAATAACCCCCGTAGTTGGAAGTGTATTAACTGCACTAGGTGTAACAGTAAATGTTGTAAATTCTATTCCTATACTTTCTAGATATACTTTGATTGGTGGAGTTATTGGAGGAATTGTAGGTGCTTTGTTAGGTTTAGGACCTCTCGGAATTGCTATTACTTCTGCATGTGGTGCATTAGGAGGATTGATAGGTGGAGTTATCGGACTTGCTGTAGGAGGTTGGACAGCAATACCATTTTTTATTGGCGGTACATCCATAGGAACTGCTATTGGATACTTTTTGGGGAAAGCCGTTGATGGGATAGGGCTAGGTCTTCAAGCATTAGGTGGTGTTTTAGGTTTATTCAGACTATTTAGAGCGAAAGGAATAATGGATTTTGCTCAATCTGTTATCATGTTGGCATTATCATTAGGAGGAGGGACTGCGGTTGGTTTAAGCCTATTAACATTAATACCTTCAGTAGCGTCACTTGGAATTATAGAGCCAACGAATACACTAATAATATTTAATAAGACATTTGACAAAAAAATTAGTGACACAGAACTTCAGTATTCAATTAAAATTGCTTCTGGCAGAACTACTGCAGATACAATTATAACTGGGATTGAGGTAGTTGATACAGTAATAGATCCATCCAATATTGAGAGTATTTCTAAAGTTTTACAAGAAAGTAGTTCTGCAAGCAGTTTTAGGATAAGTGGAAATACTGTTACATATACATATAATGCTATACAAGCAACTAATAGTCCAACAGTACCTGGTAATAATGCATCGGTAAATTCATTTAATCCAGTTACCTATACATATATTGTAAAACTAAAAAAACCACTACAAGAAGTTGCAGCAAATTCTAATCTTTGTAATTCCCTTGATGGTTCAGTTACGGCAAAACAAATTAGTACTGATGAAAGTGTCGAGCCAATCTTATTAAAAGATCCTATTAAACAAATCGTTTGTATCGACAAGGATGGTAAATTAGTAAGAACAGCACCAATTAAAGGACTATTTCGTCCTGAATTAGGTGGTCTTCCAGTTGATCCAAAATCAGCTGTATCTGTAACTCAATGTTCTAATAGTGCAGTAGGTGGAAGTCATAATAATGAGAAGGCAATTGATATAGCTGGGACTAAAGGTTTCCCTATATTTGCTTGGGAGGATGGAGTAGTAACACATACACAAGTTACTACTGAAGAACAGGTACAATCTCTTGGATTTGGTACGGATGTTGTTATCAAACATAATATTGATGGAAAAATATATTACACAACATATGCTCATTTAATGCCAACAGTAAATGGTTTACCTATTGGAGATTTCATTAAAGTAGGTGATACAGTAAGTAAAGGACAACAAATAGGTGAAATGGGAACAACTGGGAATTCATCTGGTCCACATTTGCATTTTCAAATTCAATCAACTGATCCACAAACATCAAATGGAGCATCAGGAAAACTTGAGCCATGTTGCTATATATCATGCTCTTCACTAAAACCATCAGGATCATTTCCAAATGAAGGATGTGTAGATTTTACATCATCATTTTGGAGTAATGTTAATAATAGTTGTGTAAAAAATATGTAACCTATGAAAAAGAAAATAATAATAATT
>JBAXKR010000007.1:0-17278 GCA_037135235.1 bacterium
GTCTAGGTCCATAAATCATCAATACCTTTCCCTTTTTTAGTAATTTTGATATATCAATTATTCTTTTTATCATGAAAATAGTATACACATTGATTAAAAAGAAAGCAAATTGATGGAGTTGAACTCCACCAATTCAGGCTATTTGATGGAGTTGAACTCCACCAAATAGGGCAAAATGAGCATACAAATCAGCTTCTGGATGTAATCTAAACCATACAAATAAGGTGAATTCAGGCTTTTTAGCAGAATTACTCATCTATCTTAGCTTCAGGATCTCTATCTAGTTCTTTTGGATTAACAAACTCTTCTTTTAAGTATCTAAAGAAAGCTACTGTTCCTATCATTGCAGCATTATCCATATATAGATTATCATCTCGTGGGAAATATATTTTAGAATTATGTTTTTTTGCAGTTTCTCTAAGTACTTTCCTTATCTTTGAATTTGATACTACCCCACCACCTGCAAATATTACCTTTACATTACTATTACTTAAGACTCTATCAAATTTATCTTTTAAATGACCAAAAGATACTTCTTCAAATGATCTAGCTAGATCGTATATATCTTGCTTACTTAATTCTCTTTTAATATCAAACTTTCCTTTGTTATTTGGATTATTCATTTGAGATGGTTGATAAATCTCACCTTTCAACTCCTTTGACTTGAACATAACTGCAGTTTTAATTCCTGAAAAACTCATATTAAATGATTTATCTCTTCTCATAGGAATTGTAAATTTAAATTTGTCAGTTCCCTTTTTAGCAAACTCACTTAATGTCTTTCCACCTGGATAACCAAGACCTAGTATTCTTGCAACTTTATCATAGGCTTCTCCCATTGCATCATCTAATGTTTGGCCCAGTACTTCATACTCACCTATTGATTTTGCAAGAATGAATTCACTATGTCCTCCGGATAACAGGACACCTAGTATTGGAAAATTTATTTCTTCAAACTCTTTATCAGTAAAATTACCAATTGATTTTGAATTACGAGCAAGAGAAGCCAAGAAATGTCCCTCCATATGATTAATCTTGATTAATGGAATACCATATTCAGTAGCTATCTTTTTAGCTTTTTCAACTCCTATTTCTAAAGCAATAGCAAGACCTGGGCCATATGTAACAGCTATCGCATCTAAATCATTAAAACTTAATTTCTTTTTAAGTAATACTCCTGCTCTTTTTAAAGCTTCGAATATTACTGGATCAATTTGTTCTTCATGAGCTCTTTTAGCAATAAGGGGAACCACTCCACCATATTTTTTATGAAGTTCTATTTGAGATGATATGACATTACTTAATACATTCAAGCCATACATAACAGCGGCTGAAGTCTCATCGCATGAGGTATCAATTGATAATATTAGTGGGTTTTTATTTATCTTCTTTTCCTTCATCTATATCCTTGTAATTACTATTTTTCTTTTTGTTTCAGATAGATATTCAATATCTATTCCAACTACTATTAATTCTTTTTGATTTTCATTATCTTTTGAATTGATATACTGTTCCCTTATCTTGCTACTTACTCCGCCTGCCCATTCTATTGCAACAATATTACCTTGAGTTAAATATTCTTGTATCTTTAATTTTTCAAACTCTTCTTCTGATTCAATTCTCCAAGCATCTATATGAATTAATTTTCCATTTTTTTCGTTTCCTAGATTGTACTGTTTAATGAGGTTAAATGTTGGAGATCTAACAATATCTTTTACACCTAATTCTTCTGCAATAGATTTAACAAATATCGTCTTCCCAGCACCCATAGAGGCATTGAATAGAATTAATAGACATTTAGTATTTAATATACTTTTAAACCTAGCTATGAACTTACTTGCAATCTCTCTTGTTTCTATTTCACCTTCTGTTTCCACTTCAAGGATTAGTTTTTCAAAACTCACACTACCCTCTCTTAGTGTCTTCATTTCATCTTTAGTGGTATCAACAACAGATGACGGTGGATTATGTGGCAATTCATTGGCATCTATTATTAAATCGATTAAGGATCTTTGTTTGTCACTTAAATTATCAAGAATGTCAGATATCTTATATGGTGTTTTAGCTCCACTTGAATTTGCACTTGTTGCAGTAATTGGTTTACCATATGCCTTTATTATCTCAATTACCTTTTCATAGTTTGGAATTCTCACTCCAAGATTTCCATTTTCAGATGCTATTCCTTTAGCAATTTTATCAATACCATTCAATTTAAGCTTTGATATCACAGTAACTGGTCCTGGAAGAAAGTTATTGTATATATTGTTTGCAATATCATTAAGTTCAACATACCTGTAAGCCATCTCTTTGTCAGAAACAGCAACAGAAATAGCTTTCCCTTCAGGTCTTCTCTTATATTCAAGTAGTTTACTAACAGATAGTTCATTAGTTGCATCAACTCCAACACCATAACAAGTTTCCGTTGGGAAAATAATTAAGCCTGAATTTGATAGCACTGAAACTACCTTTTTAATTAAGTTTTCATCATTTACTGAAACAATTTGCATACTCGTATTATACCCTTTTAGTGCCTATTAGAGCCAATAAAAGAGATATTGGTTTAGTTCTTTAAATGCCAATAACCTGTTTTTAGTCCTTTTGAACAATCATCCTTATTCTCACATATAATCGCATAGTGAGCTGGCCCATTCTTCTTACAATAGTAATATGCAGTTGGATTAAATTTCCATATATCACAACTTGGCTCATTACCAAATGTTACCCACCCATCATGAGCTGCCTTTACTGTGATATTTCCAAGTCCAACAATATCAACAGCTTGGTGAGCTGAAGTAAATCCTCTTGAGAATACTAAAGGAGTACTCATAGGCCAAACCATCTTTGGAGATGCTACACCACAACCTGAAACAACTCCTGTTGGAAGTAAACTACATGGATTAGTATTAACATTTGTAGAATTGTACGTTACAAAGAAATGTAAATGAGGCCCTGTTGAATATCCAGTACTACCCATGATTCCAATATCAGTGTCTTTTTTAATCTTTGTTCCAGTTAGTAACTGCTTATACTTGGAAAATAGCTCGGATTGTATTACATTTGCTTGGTTTTCTAACTGTTGCTGTTCTGTCGATAAACTATCATAAAGTTTTTGTTGGAATCCTACAGTGCTACTTAAACTTGCAAGTTTTGTTTGTTGATCTGATCTTTGAATTGCCAGAGCATTTTTATCTTTCTCTAATTCTGCTTTTTCAGCAACGATAGAATCAGTAAGTGTTTGAACTTCAGTTTTCTTTGAAACAAAATCATTCTTTTGTTTGTCATAAGTATCCCTATCTCCTTTTAAGGAGACTAGTACTTCTTCATCTTTTCCTCTAAGTAGTCTTTGATATTTAAGTTTAGCTAAGAAGTCTTGTGCACTTGTAGCGTTGAGAATAATATCAAGAGTTGATTGAGATATCGACACTTTATATATATTTTGAAGTCTTTTATCAGCAATTTGTTTTTTTTGATTAATTGCTACATCTAGATTATCTAAAGTCTTTTTTAATACTACTATTTGATCTTCTAATATTGCTATTTCATTTTGCTTTTGTTCTATTACTGTTTCTTTTTCATTAATAATCAATTGTTGCTGATCAATTTCCAAACTCAATAATCTGATCTGACTTTCAGTTGAACTTTTTTGTGCTTTAGCATCTGCAATCTTTTTATTTGTATCTGCCTTATTCTTAGCAATTGCATCAAGTTTTTTTTGAATATCAGCTCTTTGTTGTTGAAGTTCCTCTAGTGTTGCTGCATTTACAGCTTTAACTTCCACCATTTTGTTTACAGAAAGATATAAAGGAAAAACAAAGATCGAATATATGCTAAAAATTAGGATAGCGAACTTGATTAGTTTTTGTTTTGCTTTCTTAGAATCCATATTACTTAATGAAAGTACTCTATTTAATATATTTTCTAACAGCAATGAAATTTGCAACACTACCAATAAAGGCACCAAGTCCTAACTCAGCTACAATAAAAAGTAGTATGTATTTTAATGATAATGTTGGCCACTGAACTTCAGCAAAAAGAGTTACAAATGCCTTTATTGTTGGGGAATAGTTGTACAAAGAGATTAAAAGAGCAACAGAACCAATTGTTAATAGAGAAGATAGCAATCCTGAAAGTATTCCAAGGAGTGCTCCTTCAAACACAAATGGTAGTCTAATGTTTCCCTTATTTGCTCCAACTAATTCCATAACTTTTATTTCTTCCTTCCTAGTTTGAATACTTAACTGTACTGATATGAAATTAAGTAGTACAAGTACAACAAAGAATATTATTACAAAACCAATAACTAGAATTCTTATGATTGTTAGTAAGTCATTAAGTCTATTTGCAATTGTAAACTCTGAGGAAATATCTTCAATTACACTATTATTCTGCTTTTCGTTTTCAACTAGTTGAGTTAGATCTCTTAAAAACTCAATCTTTTGAGGTTTAATATTGATTCTTGCATTTATTTGCCCTGCTTCATTTGGATTTACAGATGAGGTATATATTGGCTGTCCTTTAAAAAGTTCTAAAAAATCATTTGCACTATCTGCTTCTGAAAAATATTTAATCTCTGAAGTTTTGTTAGTATTTTCCACCATCTTCTTAAATGAAAGTATTTGTTCTTCAGATGTTCCAATTTGAAACCATACAGTTAAATTAGGTCTTGTTTCTAGATAATTTGCAATTCTATACACTGCAAAATATGAGAATGCTAAAAAGTTGGTAATAAAAAAGAAGACAACTAGAGTAAGAATTGTAGCGGTTGATATAAACTTTTGCCTTCCTGTATTTAAGAATGCACTTTTTAGTGATCTTTTAATTGATAGCATCATGGATTTATGTATTAATATTTATCTGCTTTTTAGAGCTTTCTTTATCTTTTCGTAACCTTTAACACCAATACCATCTAAACTAGATAGTTCATCGGGAGTTGCAACTAGAAGCTTTCCTATTGAGTCAAAGCCCTCAGATATTAAGATATCTTTTGTCTTAAGTGGAATATCTAAAATATTAATGTCACTTGCAATTGATCTTTTAAAACTTGGCTTAACAGATACCTTAATTTTACTAGTTGGTGTTTCTATCTTTGGTTCTTCTTTAATAATAATCTCTTCCTTTTTTTCAACTTTAGGCTTTGAAAATAATCTTTTAAATATTGGTACATTTACAGATTTTTCTTTTACTTCAATAGGTTTATCTTCAATCTTTTCTTCAACTTTAACTTCAAAATCTTTTCTTTCAACTGCTACTTCTTCATCAATCTTTACTGCATTCTTTTTCTCTTCTTCTATGTATTCTTCTAAATCTTTTTTATCTATCTTAGGTTCAATAACTTCTTCCTCTTTTGATTCTTTCCCTTTATCAAACCAGTCTTTCCACTTTTTAGTTTTTCCTTTAGAAAGCTCAACACTTGGTTCAGTTTCCAATACCTCTGTACTAATTTGCTTATCAACCAAAGTATGTCCACCTGATTTACTCTCAATATCCATTTTAACTTCCTTTTGTTCCATTGTAATTGAAGTTACATATTGATCAGATGTTCCCTCAGAATTCATTTTCCCATCTTTAATCTCAAGTACTCGTCTATTCATCGCTTTTACAATTTGTACCTCATGTGTTGCCATTATTACAGTAGTACCTTTCTCATTAATCTTCTTTAAGATATCTACTACTTCCCATGTAGCAACAGGATCGAGATTTCCAGTAGGCTCATCTGCAAGTAAGATTAAAGGGCCATTTGCCATAGCTCTTGCTATAGATACTTTTTGTTTTTCTCCACCAGATAATTGATCAGGAAATGCATCTTTTCGATCTTTAAGATTAACAAGTTCAAGTAAATCATCAACAGTATTACTAATTTCCTTGTCATTTTTTCCCATAAGCTCTAATGGGAAAGCAATATTCTCGTATACATTTTTATTCGGAATTAATTTGTAGTCTTGAAACACAACACCAATTTGTCTTCGAAGTTCAGATAACAAAGATCTTTTTAACTTAGTAATTTCGTACTCATCAATATATATTTTGCCACGAGTAACTTCTTCTTCTTTAATAATAAGTTGAAAGGCAGTAGTTTTACCTGAGCCAGATGCACCAACAAGAAAAACAAATTCTCCAGTTTGAATTTCAAAGGATACATCATCCAATACTACTTTATCCCCATATTTTTTAGTTACATTTTCAAATTTCAGCATATTAGTACCCTATACTTTACTAGAAATGAAACAAGATGGGAACCCCAAATAATATTAGAAGGAGAATAGTTTTCTTAAACTGTTAAGAATAAGCTCAGTTGCACTCAATGATATTGCTAACATATGATTCATTGCATAAGCAAATCCACACTATATATTTCAATATTGTGTTTTTTGCTATTTCTTTGTATTTGAAGCACTACATGATAGAATAATTGGCTATGGGAAAGAAAAAAGTTGTAGAAAAACAAATAGAGCTAAAAACTCCAGTAGTTGCAGTTATGGGACATGTTGACCATGGTAAGACTTCACTACTTGATGCAATTAGAGGAACTAAAGTTACTGATACAGAAGTTGGTGGGATTACTCAAAGTGTTAGAGCACATCAAATTGATTACACTTCTAAAGATGGATACAAAACAAAAATAACATTTATAGATACACCAGGTCATGAGGCATTTTCCAATATGAGATCTCGTGGTGCTAAAGTTGCCGATATTGCATTAATAGTAGTTGCAATTGATGATGGTGTTAAACCACAAACAAAAGAAGCTATTAAATTTGCATTAGAACAGAAACTTCCAATTATAATAGCCTTAAATAAGATTGATTTACCCGGTGAAAACGAGATGAAGATAAAGACACAATTATCTAAAGAAGGTGTAAATACAGAGGATTTAGGTGGAGATGCAATTCTTGTTAAAACTTCAACTAAAACAATGGAAGGAATTGATACTCTTCTTGAGACTATTGTTCTTCTTACTCAAGTACATGAACTTAAATTTGTAGCAAGTGAAAGACCTGAAGTATTAGCAGAAGGATTAGTACTTGAAAGTAACTTAAGTAAGAGTTTAGGTGCAGTAGCTTTAGTTATTCTTAAAAAAGGAATAGTAAATACAAGTGAACTATATATAGCTAATGAAAAGTTTTCTTCAAAAGTAAGATCTGCATTTGATACAAATCAAAAAAGAATTGAAGATGCTAAGGCAGGAGATCCTATCTGGATTACAGGAATTACAGATGTTCTAGATGTAGGTCAATCTGTAAGATTCTTTAAAGGTAAGATAGAAGCTGAAAAAGAAATTGAAACAATGCAAGAAGAGATTAAAGCAGTTGAAGAAGCCATTGATCCTATGGATGCATTTTTGAAAATGGTAAAAGAATCTAAATCTGAAGGAGATAAAAAGATACTAAATGCAATATTAAAAACTGATACCAGAGGAAGTAGTGAGGTATTACGATCTGAAGTTGAGAAACTTAATGATGAAATATCAGAAGTTAAAATTCTAGAGATCAAAGAAGGAGAAATAACTGAAACAGATATTATGAATGCAAAGAATCAAAAAGCATTGATAATAGGTTTCAGAGCTGGAATTAGTGACAATGCTAGAAAACTTGCTATTAGAGAAAAGGTTTTAGTAAGAGATTATCAAATCATTTATGAATTAATTGAGGAATTAGCAGCAGTTTTAGATGGATTGATAGAGCCAGAAGAACAAGATGTAGAAGTAGCAAGAGCACTTGTAAAGAAAGTATTTACCCTAACTAATGGTGATAGTGTTGCAGGATCAGTTGTTCAAAAAGGAGTTATGCTTAAAGGTTATCGGGTCTATGTTGAAAGAGAAGGACACAAGATGGAAAAGGGAAAAATCAAATCTCTAAGACTTCTAAAAAATGAGGTGAAAGAAGCAACTAAGAACCAAGAATGTGGAATATTAATAGATCCTAAGCTGGATGTTCAAGAAGGAGACTTCGTAATTGCTTACAAAGTAGAAAAGATAGGATAAAAAAGTGTTTTGGAATATCCTATAACTGAGGTATAATCAAAGTACTGAAATACTATTCTGCCCTTTTATATCTTACTACCTATTAATGGATTCTTTTACATCTAAGAAAAATATATTAATCCTCTTATCCCCTTCACTAAATTCTAATTTGCTTTATGGAGTAATTGCTCTTGGCACACTTCTTGTTAAATCAGGAAAAAGTGTAAGTATACTTTTAGAAAATAGAGAAAAAGTAGGATCAAATGGAAACCTTCTTGAAAAGATAATTAGAGATAAAAGAATTGTTAATTTATCTTTAATTGATAAGATTCAATCAAAGAAAACAATCATTACGGTTAATAAAGGGAACTCAAAGATAAAAAATATTCAATGGAAAGAAGATGGAGAAAAATTGATGTTCCAAATTGAATCAGTAAGTGATAATTTTGAAATTAAAGATGTAGATTTTAAATCATCAGGAACTGAAGCAGATGCAATAATCTTTATTGGTTGCAAAGAAATTAATGAGCTTGGATACCTGTATTCTTCTAACCCTACCCTATTCACAACTTCTTTTAGTATTAATCTAGATAACTCAAAAACAAATTTAAGATTTGCAAAGAGTAATTTAGTATTAGAAGGAGAAACATACACCAAAGTATTTACATCATTTGCTAAAGATAACTCATTAAGTATATCTTCTAGTGAAGCAACACTTTTCTTACAAACTATTCTACTTGAAACAAAACTATTTACACTTGGAATAGATAAAACTGAAAGTACATTTGAGACAGTACTTGAATTAATTAAAGCTGGTGCAAATTATCCAGAAGCACTAAATAACTACAATTCTATTTCGAATATAGAGGTTAAAATTCCTAGTCCTATAATTCAACCTATATACAAAGCTCCTATTAATCCTATTGTTTCGGAAGTTAAACCAATACAAAATATTGTTACTTCTCCAAAACCAACACTTACAAGTACACAAGTAAGTTCAGTAGATAAACTATTTCCAAAAGCAACTGGAGTTAATGCACCTAGTGCTATAAAGGTGGAGCAAAATCAAACAAATAGTCCCTTATTCACTCCATATATTCAGCCAAACTATGGACCAAGACCATTGAATAAAGGGTATCAAGGATTTGTACCTAATGCTCCAAAACCAATAGGAGGGAAATAGCAATACCTTCTACATTTTCCTCTTGCAAAGTTATCCACATTTAGTTAATGTACCCTCACTGAAATAAATCATCCATATATTATGAAAATAGATATTGATCAGGTTTGGAAAAAAACTCTTGCCCAAATAGAAGTAAAGCTTGATTCAAGAAAAGCATATGTTACATGGTTTACTCATTCAAAATTAATAAGTATAGATAACAAAAATGCAGTAATAGGAACACATAGTTCTTTTCATGCAGATTTCTTAAATAAAAAATTTAAAAACATTATTACCGACACCTTATCTTTTGTATATGGTACTAGAGTTAAGATTAGTGTTGTATATGAAGAATCATTAGCAAAAGAATTTCAAGAAGTAAGAAAGAAACAGCAAGAGCTATCATTTGAAGCTCCTCTTCTTGATATTCAAGATGGAGCACCTAAAGAAATACTCTATTTACTTAAAAATAGTAACATTAATCCTAAGTATTCCTTTTCAAACTATATTGTTGCTAATACTAATAGGCTTGCACATGCTGCTGCTAGGTCAATCGTAGAGAAAGGAAGTTCTCCTTTTAATCCTCTCTTTATTCATGGAAAAACAGGATTAGGGAAAACTCATTTAGCCCAAGCTGTTGCAAGAGAAATGCTAGAAAAGAAAATGAGTGCGAAAGTACTCTATACAACAAGTGAAAATTTCTTAAATGATTTAGTTAGCGCAATTAAAACAAATCAAGCTCAAAAGTTTAGGAATAAATACAGAGAGCTGGATCTTCTAATCATAGATGATATTCAAATGATTTCTAACTGGGTAGAAACTCAAAGTGAGTTTTTTAATACATTCAATTCCCTTCACCAAAGTGGAAAACAAGTAATATTAATTTCAGATAGGCCACCTGAAGAAATTGCTAAGCTTGAAGATAGGCTTAAAAGTAGATTTCAAGGAGGTCTTGTAACAGATATTAAAGAGCCTGAATTTGAAACTAGAATTGCAATATTAGAACAAAAGAAAAAAGATCTTAATATTACTATTCCAAATACTTATCTTAAACATATTGCAAAACTTGTTCCTACAAATGTAAGAGAATTGGAAGGAGCACTTCAAAAAATTGCACTTATGAATACCCTAAGTATATCTCATGAAATGACACAAGAGGAAATAGCGAATATACTAGGTAGAACTCCTGATAAGAAAAGGAAAAATGTAAGAGTACAAGATATAATAAAACGGGTATCTGAAGAGTATGGAATTATGGTATCTGAGATCAAAAGTGCAAGGAGAACTAAAGAAACAGCTCTTGCAAGACAAATTTGTATGTATATATTAAGAGAGGAGTACAGATACAAGTTAGAACAAGTAGCTACTTTTCTAAATAAATCTGACCATACAACAATTATTCATGGAGTTGAAAAGATAAAACAAAAACTACAAGTAGAACCTCAGTTTAAATCTCAAGTGGATAAAATAATTAAAGATCTTGAAACTGCATAGAACTAACTTTCTATAATAACTTCCTTACAATTAATACATATGTGTACAACTATTTAATAGTTATACTTTTGCCTAAACATATACTGAATGGCCCGTGGAACAAAAATCATTTTTAATAACCTTCTGTTTCACAGTTTATATGTTATATGAAACATATACATTTGTACCCACTATTTAGTACAATCTATCAACTATAAAATATTGGTATAAAATAGGGGTATACAAAGATTGAAATTTGTAATACTTTGAATTCAGGGAGTTTTCAAAAAGTAGTAGTTATTCACAAATATTCTCAATTTGAAAATGCTTGTGAATTAAACTAAAATGAGCAAATTGAGATTAAGTTAAACACATATGCACACGCTCTACTATAAATACTTCTAATTTATTATATAAACTATTTAATGAAACTATCAATATTACAAGAAAACTTATCAAGAGGATTATCACAAGTAAATAAAGCAGTATCTAATAAACCATCAATACCTATTCTTTCTAATGTACTATTAACAGTAAAGAAAGATACTGTTAAGTTATCAGGAACAGATTTAGAGATTGGAATGAATATTAACTTACCAGCTGAAGTTGAGTCTGATGGTTCTATTACAATAAATGCAAAACTTACTTCAGAATTTGTTCTATCACTTCCTGCAGGAAAATTAACACTAGAACTAATTGATAATGTTCTTAATATTTCAAATGATCAAACAAGTAGTAAGTTTAGTACTATATCTTCAGAGGACTTCCCTACTATACCTACTTCTAGTGAAGAACCTACTTTAACTATGAAGGCTTCTGAGTTTTTTAAAGCTGTAAATAAGACAGTAGTTTCAGCTGCTGTTGATGATAGTAGACCTGTATTAACTGGAATATTATTTGAATTTAATGAAAAGTTTTTAACATTAGTAGGTGTTGATGGATTTAGATTATCAAAGAAGTTAATAGTACTAGAAAAAAAACTAGATCAAGATAAGCTCATTATTCCAGCAAAGGCATTAAATGAAGTACTTCGAGTAATTGATCTAACTGATAATAAAGAGGAAGTAAGAATATATATTCTAAAGGATAAAAATCAAGTTGTATTTGGATATAAAGAACTGGAGATTTCAACAAGACTTATTGAAGGAGAATTCCCTGACTATAAATCTATACTACCTTCTAGTTACTCAGTTAAGTTTACTATGAGTAAAGATCATTTCTCATCAGATATGAGAATAGTAAATGTGTTTGCAAAGAATGTCATTGGTAACAAAACTGTATTTGAAATTAATAAAGCTGAGGGAATGTTGATACTTAGTTCTTCTGCTCCAGAACTTGGAGAGAATAAAACCAAGATGGAAATAAGTGAAATTGAAGGTGATGAATTTAAAACTGCATATAATGCAAGGTATCTTATGAATATGATTGGAACAATAGAAGGAGAAGAAATTGTATTTGAATGTAATGGACCAACACTACCTGCTGTATTCAAAGATCCAAAAGATGCAAACTTCACACACATAGTAATGCCTATGAAACTTGATTAACACTAAGTATCTTAATATTATTTCTTATTAACAAATTATGTCTTTTGAAAACAATATAAAGGCGAAGAGAATTTCATTTTCTGCACTTACAAGATGGGCAGAAGTGATAGATTTTAATTTCATCATCACATTGATTGGATTAATGGTAGTTCCAGTTACACTTGGATTAAACTTCATTCTAGCCTTTTTTGCAAACTTCGCAGCACTATGTTTTGCCTTTATGTTTAATGATGTTGAGGATGCAAATGAGGATTATCAAAATGAAAAGAAAAGAAAAAGAAATCCAGTTGCAAATGGATCTATTTCTAAAGGTGAAGGATATATGTATTGTATATTAGTTGCAGTTATTTCCCTTTGTCTTTATGGTTTTCTTGCATTTCAAAGTGGAAATATTTGGCCACTAATTGCAGGAATATCTATCATAATTGTAAATATTCTATATTCTTATCGAGCTACAAGACTTAAAAATATTCCTATCCTAGATCTTCTCTCTCATGGATACATGTTAGCAGGAGGACAGTTTCTAGTGGCATTTTTTGCAGGCTTTAACATATCTTTAGGAAATCAATTACCAATTAGTTTTTTAATATTTCCAGTTCTTATGATTGCATCAATGTATGGGCAATTAGAGAATGAAGTTAGAGATTATGAAACAGATAAGAAAGTAGGAATAAAAACTTTAGTTTCAATAATTGGAATTAAACCTGCTCAAATTCTTCAAGTAGTAATGCTAATTATTACTGCAGTAGGTGCTGTATTTGTAACTAATAGAATGAATATTTCCTTTAGCTGGATTATTCAAAGTGTTCTATTAATAGCTATTTTGATGATTTATCCTGTTATTCGAAACTTTATATACAAGAATAAAGGAATGTTAAAGACAGATATTCATAGAGTAATTATGCTTGGTTTGATCATTTCTCTTTTACTTCTGAATTATGGATTTGTGCTATAGGCAGAGAAAGTGTTTTTTCAACTATTCTTTTAGTCCAGTTAATAGAAGCAAGAGATGAATGCTTTGTGTTAAAGCAATTTTTATTGATTATTGTCACAATCTTCTTAAAATTTGGTTCATATATTGCATTGGAATAATTCTTTGCAATCTCTTTGTTTCCAGTTTCTTGACCCTTGATATAGTCAAAAATAATAATTTGATTATTTGTACTCATGCATTCCCATAGGGTTATAGACCCACCTTTTGTAATGATAATGTTAGACTCTTTAATATACTGCTCAAATTTATCAGTCCACTCTATTACCTCCACTTTATTTAAGTAAGTTTTTGAATTTATTTTTTCTTTTAGTTTTAAATCTTTTCCTACTGCAATTAATATTTTTAAGTCATTACAATTTTTATCAATAATATCTACAAGTTTTATTATATTTCCCATTCCCTCTGCCCCTCCTAGAACAAGTATTTGTTTTGTAGTTATATCTTTTATATCGCCCTTATTTTCTTTAATTTTCTTAGATTTCTTTTCTGTTAGATGAAATTTACTTCTTAGAGGTATTCCAAGTTTAATAACCTTGAGTTTAAAGTTTTTAAAGAATGGATATCCGTTTTGATAGGCTTCAATTGTTGGAAGTATTGTAAGTGTTGATCTTTTATCAAACCATAAAGAATATATGAAAGAAATATCAGTTACGATATTTACCAAAGCTACTTTTGAACCAATTTGTTTTAAGGACTCATTTAAAATATATGTATACTGAGGATAGGTATTGATTATCAACTCATTCTCAGTACAAAGTTCTTTCATAAAAGGAATTAACTGCTCTTTAGTTTGTTGCCATATAAGTCTGTTGAAGAGTTTTGCAATAAGGGGAATTCTCATAGAATAGTTTACAAGCATATGTGGGATACGAAGGTATTTTATGAAAAATGAGTAACTTTTTGATGGATTTTTAAATCCTTGCTTTCCAAATGAAGTAATATCAAAAAGCTTTACTTCTAGTCCCCTTTCTTTGTATTCTTCTTCTAACGCTTTCGATACTGTATAGTGACCTCCACCAGCAGGTCCATAAAAGATTGAAACTTTTTTTACTATATAATATTCTGAGTTACTCATAAGGTTTAAAATGAATTTTTGAATTATACCTGATATTGTGTTTGGATAGATAAATTAAATGTAAAAAATATGAACAATAATTCGGGAATGGATGTATTAGAGTACGAAAAGAAATGGTACAAGATTCTTTTTAAAAGACTTAATAGTGTTGCAACTTTAAAATTTCTATTACTTTTAGGAGTGATAATTTTAAGTGGAGTATTACTTGCAGTTGGAAAAGTTCCATTAACTCCAGATAAATTTAAAGACTGGGTTGCAGACAAAGGAATACTTGGACCTATTGTTCTTATAATTATCAATAATATTTCGGTATTTAATCCCTTTATCCCAAATCAGATTATTCATATTACTGCAGGTGCACTATATGGTGCAGTTGGAGGATTTTTAATAATTTACCCTGCTTCAATTGTTGGATGGACATTTAATTACTATCTTGGATACAAATTAGGACATCATTTTGTTGCAAATATGATAGGAGAATCAAATCTAAATAAACTTGATGAACTTGTAAAAAAAGCCAAACTTCGTGATTTTATTATTCTTATCTTTACTCCAGGACTTAGCTATGATGTACTTGGATATGTATCTGGATCTGTTAAAGCAAATGCAAAAGCATACATACTTGGAGGAATAATTGGCTCGATAATACCTACTTTTGTTACAGTTGCTGTTGGAGAACTCTTCATTGATACTCCATGGATTGGAATAGGGTTAACAATACTAGGTATTGCTTGCTCTCTTGGATATGGATGGTATATTCTCAAGAAGAAAAGGAAATAGCATCCTTAAAGATTTCCACATATTTAGTAATTAATATATATATTTATGGATTTATCAGGTTTAAACCCAGAACAATTAGATGCTGTAAAAACTACTAATGGTGCAGTGCTTGTCATTGCGGGTGCTGGTAGTGGTAAAACTAAAGCACTAACATATAGGATTGCATATTTACTTGATCAAAAACTTGCATACCCTAATGAAATTCTTGCTGTAACGTTTACGAATAAGGCGTCAGAAGAGATGAAAAAAAGAGTTCGAGCTATTATATCGAATAAAGCTCAAGCTGATCCAAAAGCTCAATTAAATATTCCTTTTATGGGAACTTTTCACTCTATATGTGTAAAGATATTAAGAATTGAAGCGAGAAATCTTGGAATGAATCCAAATTTTGTAATATATGATTCAGATGATCAAATAGATGCTGTTAAAGATGTAATGCTATCTCTTAATCTTTCTGTAAAAGAGTTTAATCCTAAAGCAATTCATTCATATATTTCGTCTTCAAAGAATGAGTTAATTGGTCCTGATGACTATCTCCAATATGCTCAAGGATATTTTCAACTAGTAGTAGCAAAGGTATATCCTCTCTATCAAAAAATGCTTGATGAATCTAATGCAATGGATTTTGATGACTTAATATTCAATGTAATTAAAGCATTCAAAAAAGATCCTAAATTACTACTTAAGTATCAAACCTTATTCAAGTATGTTCTTGTAGATGAGTATCAAGATACAAATAAAGCACAATATACCCTCATATCCATGATATCTAAAAAACATGGGAATATATGTGATGTTGGAGATGAAGACCAGTCTATATACAAATTTAGAGGATCAGATATTAGAAACATATTAAACTTTGAAAAAGATTATCCAGAAGCTAAGACTATAAAGTTAGAACAAAATTACCGATCTACTAAAACAATACTTGATGTTGCTAATAATGTTATTAAGCATAACTCTGAAAGAAGAGATAAAAAAATGTGGACTGAAAATATTTCAGGAGAACTTGTTAGTGTATATCTTGCTGAAAGTGAAAAAGATGAATCATGGTGGATAGTTAAACAAATTGATAAGTTAAGAAAAGAAAATGATACTGAATCTGTTGCTGTACTTTACCGAACAAATGCTCAAAGTAGAAATATTGAAGAAGCTTTGCTTAAGGGAGGATATCCATACAAACTTGTTGGAGGATTTAGATTCTATGAAAGAAAAGAAGTAAAAGATTTAATTGCATATCTTAGAGTGATAAATAATCCTAAAGATACTTTATCTTTATCAAGAATAATTAATACTCCAAGAAGAGGGATAGGTAAAAAATCTCTAGATCTATTAACTGAAAAATCCACACTTGAAAAATCTAAGGCAGGAGAACTACTTCTTGATCCAAAACTTACTGAGTCCCTAGATACTAAATTAATTGCTTTTAGTGAATTACTTTCTGATCTTGTTAAGAAATCTAATGAAGTTAAAGTTGATGAACTTCTTAAATATTTACTTGAGAAAACTGACTTTATTAAGCATATTGATGATGGAACTGAAGAAGCTAAGAATAGGATTGAGAATGTAAAAGAACTTACAAGTGTTACAACTAAATATGCACATTTAGAAGCTCGAGACTCACTGAACGAATTCTTATCAGAAATCGCCCTTATTGAGGCATCTGAAGAAGATACTGACAAAGAAGAAGGTAAATCATTAATAACTCTTATGACAGTTCATGCTGCAAAAGGATTAGAGTTTGATCATGTATTTATAATTGGAATGGAAGAAGGACTCTTTCCCCACTCTAGAGCATTTGTTGATCCATCTGAAATGGAAGAAGAAAGAAGGCTTGCATATGTTGCAGTAACAAGAGCTAAGAAAAACTTAGCTATAATTCATGCAGAATCAAGACTTTATTTTGGAAATAGACAAGCAAATCCTATTTCAAGATTTATTGAAGATATTCCAGATGAACTTATGAAAAAAGTTTCATATGAGGATGAATTAATTGGTAATTTATCGAAAAGAGATTCATATACCAGTGGATATCAAAATAAATATGAGAATAAAAAAAGTTTAGGAGATGATTGGTCAGGTTGGGGTGAAGGTGATGATCTTACTAGTACAAAGAAAGGAAAGAACAACGACAAGTATGGGAACTTTATATAAAAAATACTCCTTGGGGCAGTGGTGAAGGAGTATTAATTAAAAGTAATATTCCATAAATTGAATAAGATGTCAAAGAAGTTGTATGGGTTGGGTACATGTTGCGAATTGGTGACATATTAAATATCTCATAAGG